>CACXGS010000162.1 GCA_902767195.1 uncultured Lachnospiraceae bacterium
CCTGGAGGAAACAATAGCTCACGAGGAGGCTTCTGAGGCTCCGGAACCGGAGGATATTCCGGAAGTCGGAGATGGTGAGGGAGCTGAACGGGATGATGTTTAAGAAATAAAAAGGAAAAATGCGTGGCGCTTACTGCAGCCACGCATTTTTGATTAGATTCCTGATGAAAGTTTATTGTTGATCCGGTTGTTCTGCTGCTTCAGAAGCTGCTTCTGCAGCGGCTTTTTCGGCTTCGCGGGCGGCACGCTTCTCTTCTCCTTTTAAGCGGGCTTTTTCATAGCGCTCGTTGTATTCTTCGATCGGATCCAGATCGGAACGACGTTCTGTAATATATCGAAGGTCAAATGTAGCGGAGTCTATTTCAAAACGAGTAATATTGTCATAGACAACTATATTCAATCCATGCCTGTTATCACTGTACTCTTTGTTATTGATTACAGTTGAAACGCTGCCGCCGGCTGCCGTACTTTCACTTTTAACGGAAAAGTAACCGGCTCCGGTAAGCAGTACAGGATCTTTTCCATCCGGAGTGCCTATGACATAATCATCTTCATCAAGTGTTTCATTGTAGACATCTGATACATAAAAGTGTCCGTCTTCCAGACGGCCGTCCACAAGAATTCTTCCTTTCTTAGAAGGTGACTTTTCTTCCAGAATAACCTTTCCTTCTGTTCTGATTCCCACATAAGCCTGTTCATGGCGAAGTGTCGGGAAAAGGCGGAATCCCATATTTTTCATCTGGTCTTTTATTTCATCGGGGAAGCTGGATGTAGCATCTCCTGCTACTGACAGAAAAACAGTAAATCGATCATCGTCAACAGCTTCCAGATAAGAGGACAGTTCTGCAATGGTCGTAATTTTACTGTCCTCTCTCATATAATCGTATTGTTTGGACTGTTCCTTAATATAGTCGTAGGAAGGATCATTCCTTACGTCATCAAGAGTATAGTTTTCTTTTAGATACCGGCCCAGATAGTCGGTAAATTTCCGGGCACCCCTGAAATTCGGATGTAAAGTCTCCATGTAATCAAATGGAAAATAGAGGTTTATTTCTTCCGCTAAATCAGCTTCGTTAAAATCAATGAATGGTACATTTAATTCTTTAGCTATCTGATTAGAGATATCATGCCGAATATCAGGCCAGTATTTTGGCAGCTTTATTAAAACGAGTTCAAGGTTATGCTCATTGCAAAACTGATAAATACGCTTGATAATATCTCTATTATCCTCACCGCTCTCTTTTATAAAAGCGTTGGGATCGGTTTCAAGTTTTTCATATTCTTCTGTCAGGTCCCAGTGTGGTAACAGAATGTCTTTTGCTTCTAAAGAAGTAGATCCTTGAGTATATGAAATATGCTGTCCTCTTGTATATAAGAAATTTTCCTGATTTGTAAATGCTTTAAAGTCATCCCGATTTAACTCATTCCAACGGGAATGATAGCGAAACAGGGGGATAATATTTTCCAGATAATTAAGGTCTTCATATCTTTCTGACAGCTCTCTTACTGCAGCTTCTTTTACAGGAGAAAAACGCATGTGGGCAATAGCCTTTTCATTGAAAAACTTTAGGCTGTCATGTTCTTTTTCTTTCGCGACGAAATAAGAGGTATCCAGGACAACCACTTTAAGAGAATCTTTATGCAGACGATAGACTTCCTGAATCCAGTAATAAGAAGAAAGCAGCGGCTGACGTTCAGTTCCCAGATTATAAGCGCAGATGCCGTAATTATCATATAATTCAATAGGGGCTATTCCGCTTGCTACCTGGCTTGTGCCGAGAAACAATACCTGAATGCTGTTCTTTGGCTCTTCATAAAACTCCTTCATCGTATTATCGTTATTCCAGGTAGTCCATGTCGGAGTAAAAAGCTTTGTCAGCAGAAGAAGAATACACAGGAGAGCAGAACAGAATAAAATTATCTTAAGAATATTTTTTAACATAATTTAAAATGCCCCATATGCGAAGTTGGAAGTATCAAATGCGGAACCGTACATTCCGTAAATAATAACGAAGACAATTAACCCGAGATAGATGATCCATCTCAATAACAGAGGTTGAGTCGCAATTTTCGCACGGATCCGGATCCCTCGCTCATGCATAAAATCAATAATCCACATCAACACCAGAGTAATCAGTACGACATGGAAATTCCTTCTGTCAAGTCCGTGAGTAAAAATATTTTCATTGATTAAAACCCAGAGTTTGGACTCGGCAAATATCCTTTGAACCGTATAGAAAAAGCCGTCGATAGTCCCTGTTGCTGTCAGCATTCTGCCTATACAGAAGAACAGGAATGTTTTGATCATTTTAAAGAGTTTAAGACCAAAGGATTCAGGATGAATCTTCAGAAGTTCGCGGAACTTCTTAAACTCCGGAGCGAAGATCGTCTCTATAAGAATCAGAATACCCCAGTAAAGGCCCCAGACGATATAATCTTCTCCGGTTCCATGCCAAAGACCTGTAAGGAACCAGGTAATCATCAAAGGAACAGCCGTCCCGATAATCGTTCCGAGACGTTTCATCTTATGCTTCCGGAAAAAACCGCAGAATTTCATAAAGGGTTTCCACATGGCAATGGGCATATAGACATAATCTTTAAACCATGTGCCGAGGGTGATATGCCATCTTCTCCAGAATTCAGCAGCATCCTTTGCAAAGAAAGGCTGACGGAAGTTTTCATCAATTGTGATGCCCATCGTTTCTGCGGCCCCGATGACAATATCCATACAACCTGAAAAATCCGCATAGATTGCAAAGGCGTTTGCCAACACGGCACAGATCACTTCAACTCCTGCGTAGTTCTGCAGATTGGTAAAAATTTCAGTGGAAAAGAGAGTCAACCGGTCAGCACAGACCAGCTTTTTTGTAATACCCCATATCATTCGTTGCAGACCGTAACAGACCCGGTTGTAGTCAAAACCCGGCAGATTATCAAATTGTTCGAAAAGTTTCGGCCAGCGGTTTATCGGTCCCTGTACGACCGAAGGGAAAAAGGAAATTGCCAGAAAAATATTGATCGGGTTTTTTTCCCAGGACGCTTTTCTCCAATAGACATCTAACAGATAACCTACCCCGGAAAATGTATAGTAAGAGATCCCAAGCGGAACCAATAACTTGCCAAATGTAAAATCCCGGAGAGATTCTACACGATCCCATCCGTAAAGACCACCCGCTTTTGTGTAAACGAGAACTCCAAGAACGGCGGCTAGGCCTATCAGCAGAAAAGGAAAGGCAAACATTTTATATCGGCGCAGAAGCTGCTGCTTTTTCTTCCTATCGAGATCTGCTGTCCGTCGTTCATATCCCTGGTAAATCCAGTGCATGATAAAAGAAATCAGATAGATAATCAACGTTGTCCACAGAAGAATGATCAGAGTTGTATAATCTGTCCCATATGAGTAGAAAATAATATTTCCGGCAAGAAGAACAAACTTGCGGAGCCTTTTAAACGGCGAGGCAAGATAAAGGAGCAGAAAAGCAGTAAAAAAAACAAGAAATGTTAAAGTGTTATATTGCATGCGTTCCCCTTTTGGTATAGACAAGTATACCGAATATCCCCTTAATACCTTTAAATATAGCACAAAGCCGAAAAGCGCGCGAGCGTTTTGTAACAATTCTGTAGCATTTAAGGTTGATTTCGATTGGAAATAGCTTATACTAAGTAAAAGAAGATTTTTTCGGAAAACGATAATCAGGGCAATTATGGTATGCCGGAAAAAATTCGATGAGTTTGGGAATTGGAGGCTGCTTATAAAAAACAGTTATAGAATAAGATACGTGTTTCTGCTTATCGGCGCAATTATAGCGCTGCTGTTTTTATGTGTAAAACCGGTTAAAGCAGAATATACTCCACCGTTAAAAAAGAAGACATTGACACTGACAAATCAAAATAAGACAAAGAAAATGACGGTTAAAGCCGGAACTATTATCAGGCTGAAAGTAAAATATAAAAAGAAAACCGTCAAAGCATCCGAAATCAAATTCACATCTTCAAAGAAAAAGGTCGCAGCAGTTTCAGCTGAGGGAGTGATTACAACTAAAAAAGCCGGAAAAGCTGTTATTAAACTTAAAAGAAAGAAAAAAAAGCAGTATGTTACTTTAAAGCTTGTGATTTTACCTGCAGATCCTGTTTCTCTGATAGAATCGGATGAAGAAGTAGCTGCAGAAGAAGTTGAAGCGGACACAGATATTAAGAATATTGAGCCGGCAAAGGCCTATACTGCTCAGACATCGGCATTTTGTGCCAAACACACACATATTTGGAAACCGGTAGCTGTGGAAAACTATCCGGCAGAATATTGTTCTAAATGCGGAATCGAAAGATGGATCGGTTCAGATGAACTTAAGAAGGAGGCTGTTGTCAGTACCTCCCGTAAATTCATTATGATCGGAGACTCTTATGGAGCACGCTCCTCCAGTTGGGGTGGTAATTATACATGGCCGTATCAGCTTTGCAAACTTATGGGGCTGGGAGAAAAGCAGGCATATATTTCCGCTAAAGGAGGATATGGATTTGCAACAGAACTTACAGGAGGAACAAGGTATTTCTCTGATTTGCTCCGACTGATTGATCCGGATCCGAAAGTTACAGATATTGTAATAGTCGGAGGAGTGGGAAACGATGCCGGAAGAACAAAGGTAGAAATTCAGAGAGGCTTTATCGATATAACAATGGAAGCCTTTGTTCGATTTCCGAATGCCAGGATTATCTATGCGGCACCGAATATCCATATCAGCAGTGCAGATGCACAGAAAAGCCGGGACGAAAGAAGAGCATGGAACAAATCTTTCTGCATGATGTATGGATGGCTTTATCTGGATGGATGTGAAAAGATTTTGCCGGCTGAGGACATTTATTTCAGAGCAGATAAACATCATCCGAACGAAGCAGGAGAAGAAATCCTTGGCGCAGGCCTGATCGAAAAGCTGAAGAGATTTTTATAAGGGGTTAAATAAAAAAATAGGGGAAGCCGTGACAGGGGAGTTGCGGCCAAAGAGGGATTATGTATCAAAAAAGTGAAGAAGGCTGGCTGAAGCACATTGACTTTATTATTATTGATGAGCTGAGTCTTCAGGTAGCTTTAATTATTGCTAACTTTATACGGCATAGACAACTTACTTACACAATGCCCATCTACAGGACAATGGGAATTGTGCTTGCTGTTCTTAATATTGCAACATTGATTCTGTTTAATACGATGCACAATGTTCTTAAGAGAAGTGCAGTTACAGAATTGGTAAAAACCTTTCAACATAGTGTCCTGGTCTTTGCTCTGACTACAACTTTTATGTTTGCTACACAAAACGGGAAGGAATACTCTCGTATTGTGTTGTTTCTGACAGCAATTTTCCATTTTATATTAGGTTATATCACCCGTCTGGTTTGGAAATGGGTTTTATTGAACAGCAGACTCACTACAGACCGAAAGGGCACCCTATTATTGATTTTAACCCCGGATAATGCCGAAGAAATGATTCATCAGCTTGAAACGAGTGGGATGAAAGAATATCGTATAGTCGGGGCTGTATTAAGTGATGGCGTGGGAAAGACTGAAGTAGGAGGTGTTCCGATAGTAGCGGATATAGACAGTGCTTCTTCTTATATCTGTCAGGAATGGATTGACGGAGTATATATAGATGCATCTGCAGATAATCCGAAGATTTCAAAACTGATAGCAGACTGTCATGAAATGGCCGTTCCGGTTCATTATCATATCCCGGCTTTTGCCCGGGATGATGCTAAACAGTTCGCGGAGAAGATCGGCGGGACGATGGTTCTGACATCTTCATTTAGCTATGCGACAGTTTCACAGATGTTTTTTAAACGCTGTCTGGATATTATCGGCGGATTAATAGGAAGTGTTTTCGCACTGCTGGTTATGATGATTGTGGGGCCGATGATTAAGAAAGCTTCACCCGGTCCGATCATTTATTCTCAGGAAAGAGTAGGTCAAAATGGAAAGAGATTTAGAATATTGAAACTTCGCAGTATGTATATGAATGCGGATGAGAAGAAGAAAGAGTTGATGGAACAGAACCGTGTAAAGGACGGAATGATGTTCAAGATGGATTTTGATCCCCGAATTATCGGGAATGAGATTCTCCCGGACGGAACAAAGAAAACCGGTATCGGGGAGTTTATCCGTAGAACAAGCCTGGATGAATTTCCGCAGTTTTTCAATGTTCTGGCAGGGCAGATGAGTCTGGTAGGAACCCGTCCTCCGACAGTGGATGAATGGGAAAAATATGAATTCCACCACAGGGCCAGGCTTGCTTGCAAGCCTGGGATTACCGGTATGTGGCAGGTAAGCGGCAGATCAGAGATTACGGATTTTGAAGAGGTGGTAAAGCTGGACACGAGTTATATCGCCAATTGGAGTATGGCACTGGATATCAAGATTCTGTTTAAGACAATTGGTACTTTGTTTACAGGTCGCGGGGCGATGTAAAATGAAGCAGTTGCGAAAAATATGGATTTATGCACAACGACATAAGGATTTTATATTTCTGGACTGTATTGTTTACGGTTTGGCTTTTTATGTTGCAATTTTGTTCCGTCGATCTCTTGATATTCCGATAAAGCACGGGGATCTTTTTATACGATTCGGTCTTGTCGGGCTTATGGTTTATATTCTGATGGAACTTGTTGACCAGAATTTAAATGGTGTAGTTTCCAGAAGTATGGCCAGAGAGGCAGAAGCACTGGGAAGGCATATGACGCTGAGCTGGTCAATATATACGGTGATACTGTTCCTGCGAAAAGATGCGCATCTGTTTTCCAGATCAGTTTATGTGATTACATTTTTCACATGTTATGTCAGTATTTTTATAGCCCGTACCTTATGGAAAGCATTCGTAAAATACGGACAAAGGCACGACACCATAGCACCAAGAATACTGCTGATCTGTGATGCCCCAAAAGCACAGGAGGTCACTGACCGCCTGCTGCGAGGGGCATTTGAGAACAAGTATGAAATAGCAGCGGTGATTGTCAATAGTAAAGACGGATTGGTTTATGAAGATCACTACCCTTTGGAGAAAGGGCTGGATCAGATTGAAAAATGGATCCGTGATAAGCATGTGCAGGGTGCATATGTGGAACTCTGGGACGCGAAAGAGGAAAAAGAAGTTATTGAAAAACTGTTGGCAGCCGGAGTGATCGTTCACAAAAGCCTGGGAGACAGCAGCCTCGATTATGCCAGTATGAGAATCAACGAATTGAGCGATAAGTCCGTTATTACAATAGAGGATTCCACGCCGTCCTTAGCAAAAAAGGCGGATCAGATTCTGGTGCAACTGAGACGGAAAGATGAGGAAGAAGAAGAGTAAGTCTTTTTTCCGGTCTGAAATGAAAAAATTTGAAGAGAAAACTGATAAAAGGAGATAATCTATGCCGAAGATATCTGTTATTACACCTGTATATAAAGTCGAAAATTATCTCAGAAAATGTGTTGACAGTATATTGGGACAGACATTTAAGGACTTTGAGCTGATTATAGTTGATGACGGTTCACCGGATAATTGCGGAAAGATCGCAGATGAGTACTTGAGTAAAGATCCAAGAGTCCGTGTTATTCATAAAGAAAACGGCGGTGCACCAAGTGCACGGAATGCCGGGATGGAAATTGCTGAAGGAGAGTACTTCTATTTTCCGGATTCAGATGACTGGCTTGAACTGACTTATCTTCAGGAACTCTATGACCTTGCCGAAAAAACAGGAGCAGAACTGGTTATTTCGGGGTTTGTTATGGAGTATTATGAAGATAACAGGAGCATGTCCTATTCCGTCAGGACTTCAGAGGCAAATTATGATAATCAGAAACTGGTACGGGAGAACCTGCATCAGTACTTCAATAATATGATGATGGCAGTTCCCTGGAACAAATTATACAGAGCATCATATATTAAAGAGCATAAACTCCGTTTTCCGGACATAAAGTGGGATGATCTTCACTTTAATATGGATGTGATCAAAGATGTTGAAAAAGTGGCGATCAGCAGTTCGGACGGATACCATTTCTTCCGGTCCAGGCCGGGTTCTGAGACAACGATTGTCTTTGACGAGATGCTCTATAAGAAGAGAAAAGAACAGTTTAGACATATCCTCTCAGTATATAAATACTGGGGTATTAAAGATAAATCTGTGACGGCCACAATATACGGGTACTATTCAGCGCGGCTTGTACAGTGTATTCAGGAAATAGCAGGAAGCAATTCAAAGAATAAAGCAGCTTTGATTAAAGAGATTCTGAACGATCCGTTAACTGAGGCTGCTTTAAGGAGAGGCAAAATAGAATCAAAACCACTTGCCATTGCGGCTGTGCCCATGAAAGCCAAAAATCTTTACGGATGTATAGCTATAGGAAAGCTGATCGGCTTTGTAAAGCAGAGCATGCCTTCTGTCTTCTATAGAATAAAATCCAAGTCTGTAAATAAAGCATCAGAATAACAGTTTAATTATTATTAACGGAAGAACGAAAATGAAATTAATTACAGAGTTAAAACTGATAGATCCGGAAAAAGAACAGCTCCATGTGGTTACAGAGAGTGAAAAGCAGGAACTTCAGAAGATGCTTCTGGAGATGATAAAGGATATTTCTGAAATCTGTGAAGAGAATGATATAAAGTGGTCATTAAGCGGTGGGAGTGTTTTGGGAGCTGTTCGTCACCATGGTTTTATTCCATGGGATGATGACATGGATATCAATATTACCCGGTCTGAATTTGAAAAGTTCAGAAAGATATTTCCGGGAAGATTTTCCGATAGATACAGCTTGATTCTGCCAGGAGATAAAGGATATCTGTTTCACACTCCAATTATCATGAAGAAGGGAACGGCTTTTCGTGGGTTGATGTCAACTGAAGAAGGCGAACACGGAGTTTTTATCGACATTTTCATTTTGGAAAATGTCAGTGATAATCCGTGGATATACAAAGTGCACGGCATAAAATGTCTTGCGATCTATGCTCTTCAGTCCATGGTAAGAACTTATAAATGCAGGAAAACACTGTTAGCCCATACGAAGCATTACCCGGAGATACAGAAGGCGATCAAAATGCGGTCGGCAATAGGCAGGTTTTTATGTATATTACCTGTAGAATTTTGGGGCAGACAGGTCACACGGGTTTTTTCGGAAATCAAAGATGACCATACGAAGAGAGTGGCAATTCCCAGTGGCTTCAGGCACTATTTTGGAGAAACATATAATCGAAAGAAAGTAGGAAATTACAAATTATGTCCATTTGAGACAGAACAGTTTCCTATTCCGATTGATTATGATTATTATCTTAAGAAACTATATGGCAACACTTATATGACTCCTCCTCCTGAAAGCGAAAGGATGGAGCACGTAGTTGTAGAATTTGATTTAGGGAAACACTGATTATCAGGTCAATATACAATGATGTATTCGGAAGCAGATTCCGGGAGTAAAAATGGCTGAAGAACTTAAGTGCAAAGAAATTCAAGAGTATGGAGCGAAAATCATTTCCGCTATAGATAAATATTGCCGGGAAAACGGAATATGCTTTTTTATGGCGGGAGGAACCCTTTTGGGAGCAGTGCGTCATAAGGGATTTATCCCATGGGATGATGATGTTGATCTTATGATGCCGAGACCGGATTATGAAAAATTCATCCGTGATTTCAGGGACGACCGATATGTTGTATCTTCCTGTGAATATGATTCAGATTATAATACACCCTTCGCGAGAGTGTGGGACAGTAAAACAGAACTGAGGTTTCTGTCAGCGGAGGAAAAAACAATAGGCGTGTTTGTAGATATTTTTCCGATTGACGGATATCCTGAGAACGCACTTATTGCCAAACTTCATATGTACAGGCTGAAATATCGTAGGTTCAGGATCAACGCTGCAAACAGAAAGAATTTTCTACCGGGAGAAAAATATATAATACTAAAAAAATTAGCGAAATGTGTGTGGCGGAAAAGCGGAAATTATTATTCCCGCAAACTGAATCTTTTGGCTGAAAAATACGATTACGATTCCAACAGATATGTAGGAGTGACAACTACAACGGTTCATATATTCAAAGAGAGAAATCCGAAAAAGGTATATGAGAAAACCGCATATCTTGATTTTGAAGGCATGAAGCTGCCGGCACCGGTCGGCTATAAACGGTATCTTCAGAAACTTTATGGAGATTACATGCAGCTTCCACCGGAAGAAAAAAGGGTTACAGAGCACTCATTTACTGTCAAAGTAAGGGAAAATTAAGATAAACCATTGACAATACATATGATAGAGGCGTTTCAAAAGAGATCTGGTTGGAATGATTGATTGTCTTCACAACACAGAGGCAGTTAAATTAGAAAACTTTTATTGAGAGACATTTTTTAGCATTATTATAGCAGGTTATATTTTAATAGGGTTAAGAATATGAGCGGAAGAAAATTGGTTCATTTTGTTCATCCACAGAAAAAAAGAAATACAGCCGGCTCGAAGGCCCCGGAAGATGTAACGCAAATATGCAATAATCTTGGTATACAGGGGATTGAAATGCCACTCTTCCCGAAGGATAGAAGTAAGCTGATTCAAAAGATCTGGCTTCTTACTGCTGCAGTTTATGCGTGGCAAAAAGCATATCGCAGTATCAATAAAAACTCCGTTATTATTTACCAGCATCCCAGTTATGCCATGCGGGTCTCTTTAAGGTTTTTAAGAATGCTGCAGGATAAAAAAAGGTGCAGAACAATAGCGATTGTGCATGATCTGGAATCTTTAAGAGGAGGCATTGCGGGAGTTACAAAAACCAGTAATAAGACCAATGCAATTGGTGACAATGAATTTTTGAAAAGCTTCAATGCCGTAATATGTCATAACAGTCATATGCGCGAATATATGATACAGCAAGGGTTTAATCCGGAGAAGCTGGTGGACCTTGAGATATTTGACTATTTGACGGACTCGGAAGAATTGTATCTGACAAAGGGAGAAAAACCATCGCTTGCCATTGCCGGTAATTTAGCTGCTGGAAAGAGCTCTTATATATACGACATAATTAAGAATGGGAATAATGCTGGATTAACAATGAATCTATACGGCATAAATTTCCAATCTGAGTACGCAAATGAAAATATGGTCTATCATGGCTCTTTTTCTCCCGAAGAACTGCCCGGAGAGCTGAAGGGAGATTTCGGATTAGTATGGGATGGAAATTCTGCCGGAACCTGTTCCGGGAATACAGGTGAATACCTTAGATATAATAATCCTCACAAAACATCTCTGTATCTTGCTGCGGGAATGCCTGTCATAGTTTGGAATCAGGCTGCAATGGCAGACTTTGTTACTGAGAACGGGATAGGAATAGCCGTAGACGGATTAAGTAATATTGAAGAAACAATCAGTTCTGTTACGGCGGACGAATATAATGAAATGTGTAAAAATGCCAGAGAGATCGGGCTTAAACTAAGGAGAGGATATTATACCCAAAAGGCAATAGAAAGCGCGCTGAAGAAAATACGGTAAATCAGGATGAGTATCGGGAAAAAAGACAATTATCTGAATAGCATACTGTTGTTTTCTTTTTTGCTGTATGCTTTTTCGGAAATAGTGCTTACAACGCATATAGGCAATCTGGGCTGGTATAAATACTTTGTAAAGCTGGTCAATTCGGTTGTCTTTACTGTAAATATTGTCTTTTTTTTCCGGGGGGTTAAATCAAAAAGCAAGTGGCTGTGTATATGCATTTTCCTTGGGATTCTGGGAATATGCGTTGCTTATGTGAATGATCGCCTGTTTCAGACTGCGATCCTTCTATTATTCATCGTCAATGGAATAAACGTGGATCACAAAGACCTGTTTAAAAAATACGTTCTTCTTGCCGGCAGCCTTTTGCTTTTGACGGTTTTGCTGGAACGAATCGGAATTTTTCCGCATGAGTTCAGAATAAGAGAAGGTCAGAGAGACAGACTGTATCTTGGTTTTAGAGATACGACTTTTGCTCCAAATTATCTGTTTCATATTGTTCTGGCATATTTTGCACAAAAGAAAAACAGAATTTCCATTAGAGAGACTCTGGTTATTATACCGGTTAATTTTCTTCTGTTTTATTGGACCGATACGAAAGCAGTCTTTTATTTACTAATACTGCTTATGGCAGTGTTATGGTTTGAGAAATATAATCATTTTAAATTAAAATCGAAACTGATTAAAAATCTGGCAACAATATTCATGCCTGTCAGTGCTGTATTAGCATTTTACCTATCTTATATATATAATCCGAATAATCGGATATTGTCGCGGCTGAATTCTATTTTGACAGAGAGACTTAAGATAGGTAATTTTGCATTAAATACATATAAATTGAATTTATTTGGTCATGTTATAAAATGGGCGACAGGCAGATATGGAATAGAAAGAACTACTGATTATTTTTATGTGGATTCCTCATATTTAAATGCAGCCCTTACATTCGGAATTATCATTTTGATATTTGCGATTATCTGTTTTTCTTTGCTGATAAGAAGGTCATATGAGATGGGAAAAGTGTATCTTTTCATTTCACTGATGTTCTTTACCGCGCATTGCTTTTCTGACCCTCAGTTATTAGATCTGAAATATGATCCGTTTTTACTTATGATAGGATGCGTTTTTGTGAACCGTGCAGGCAAAATCCTGGGGTTTGGGCAGTGTGATCAGAGGGTGTTGCAATATATACTGAAATATAAAGTGAAAATAAAAGGCAAAATTTGCTGCAGTATACCAGTAAAGAAAAACAGTATGAATTGATTCTTTAAAGAAATCTGAGAGCATCTAAGAAAGGGCTTAGTATTTACATGGGCGTAAATGAAGGCCGCCGGATAAAATATATTTCATTTATAAATGCAGTGGCAGCAGTGGCTGTTTTGACACTTCATACGAATAACTGTTTCTGGTCTTTCAGTGCTACAGAACTTTATTGGAAGATTGCTA
>CACXGS010000163.1 GCA_902767195.1 uncultured Lachnospiraceae bacterium
CCCTGATGGGAATACTGTAAATGAACATCATCATTTACTATTATGTCGACCGAATATCTGTCGGAAAGCAACCGGCTCAGATTGGCTGCTGTCTTCTCGGCTCCACCACCGGAAAGCGTATTCACAACAAGGGCAATTCTGTCTTTCATGAATCCTCACCTTATTTCTGCTCCAAATCTATCAATTATTCGTGGTCAATTCCTAATTCCTATTTTCCAATTCCACTTGTTGATTCGCCTGATCTAAGGAATCAGAGTCCATTACCACCTTTTCCTTTATATGATAAGGCAGGGTATCCTGTGTATTGAAATAGGTTTTCATCATCATTTCACTGAGCAGTCCAAAAGTCAGCTGAAGCTGTCCCGCTGTAAAGAAGAAGATTGCCAGAATCAACTGAATGATAAAATTTGGCATATGCCCGACAATCAGATATCCTATCACTGTCCACAAACCGAAGATTGCCGCAAAGAAGAAGAATACAAGGCTCAGCCCTCCCAGCAGATGCAGGGGCCGGCTGGAGTACTTGGTCCAGAACCAGACAGAGAGCATATCCAGAAAGCCTTTAAAAACCCGGACAAAGCTGTACTTGGATTTTCCTGCCATCCTCGGCCGGTGGTTTACCTCCACTTCCCCGATCCGGAATCCCCGGATCTTCAGCAATGCAGGGATAAACCTGTGCTGCTCTCCGTAGAGTGTAAGATTCTCAAAACATTCCTTCCGGTATATTTTCAGCGTACAGCCGCTGTCATTGATTCCGTCATGAACGATCAGATGGCGCAGCATATTCGCTCCGCGGGAAACAAAACGCTTTCCGAAAGTATCCTGTCTGCTCCGGCGCCAGCCGGACACCACATCCAGGTCATTATCCAGAAGGTATTTCACCATTCCCGGGATGTCCGCAGGGTCATTCTGCCCGTCGCCGTCCATGGCAGCGACCAACTCCTTTGAAGCCGCTTTAAAACCGCAGTCAAGGGCCGAAGTCTGCCCGTAATTCTTCCGGAACTGAATATAAGTCAACGGACAGAGGGAACGGCAGACTTCGGCCGTCCGATCCGTGGAACCGTCGTTGACAATGATGATTTCGTAATCAAACGGAAAGCCGTCCATGCCTGTTTCACAGACACTCTTTATTTCTTCAAATAAGGATTTTATATTCGCCTCTTCGTTATATACCGGAATAACGATGGAGATGGATATCTGTTTATCAGCCATTATTTCACAGTCCTAAGTTGAGTACCTGTTTACTCTTAACTCTATTGCTTCCTCCGTGCCGCATATACATCCGAAGCATGTGTTTTCCCAAGCTTCTCGATGCTGTAACCGCCTGTCTCCAGATCTGACACGCAAGGCTGTATTTTTTCACCGTTTTTTACCCAGATAAGCAGGGAATCCGGGCATTGGCTGGTGTCAATCTTGTGGTATGCCGCCTGGACGGGATAAATCTTTGCTTCATCCGGAATCAGATTTACACAATCATAGACCACATGAGTGGCATCCTCTTCATCTGTATAGATCACGATCGAATCCAGAGTCTCCTGCCTGCCAAGGGCTTCAATAAGGGGACGATCCTCCATATATACATATTCAATACGTTCCGGATGAAGAAAACCTGCAATGATTCCTATACACATCAATACGGCACAGCCTGCCATTATGAATTGTCTCTTTGTTTGTCCTTCCGACAATCTGCTGAATGTCGTCCATAGCAGCAATGGCAGGAACGGGAACAGAAAGGATATATATCTTGTCGCAGGAAGGCATGTCAGGAAACAAAACAACAGGTAAACAAGCTCTGCCCCAAGGACGATCCCTGCAAATCCTTTTTGGTGCCTGATTCTTGCTTCTGTCAGGCTTGTTTCTCCCGAATCGGCTCCTTTTCTTCCCGCCGGATGACTTCCGAGGAAACGTACCTCAAAAAGAATCAGCATTATAACCAGATATAAAAATGTGACATATCTTGAGCCGGTCAGCTGCTCATCCAGCCACCTTTTATAGAGCCTGACAAAGTAGATCAGCTTTCCCGTAGACATGGAGAGGAGATCTCTTGTCATCCATCCCATTGGGCCCGAATAACCGATATAAGCTGCCGGGTGAAGAATCATATCCACATAAGGAGTTTTGAATACTGCGTAGAACAGGCTTATAGGAAGAATCGTTCCCACATACAGGAATGCCTTTTTCCACTGCCGGGTCGAGAAAAGACCAAGAGCATAAAATCCGATCCACCCGCCCGCCATAATAAATGTGAGCTCCGAATTTTTTAATGCGAAATAAGCAAGGACCATGGATGCGAATGTCAGAACCTCGCATTTCCAGAGACTATCCTCACTCCACATTTTCTGATGAAGCCTGACGAATCCTGCCAGCAGGAAGATTGTCCAGGCATAGAATCGTATATAAATCGACAATCCTATTGCCATTGCCGAAAAACCGTACATAGTAATGGCCATCAGGGAAGCTGTCCAGCTATTGGAAAGGCTCCTGCAGATTCGGTACAAGAGCAGCTGGGTCATCACGAAGATGAAAAAGTTCAGGATGATGGGGGGTATTTTTCCATCTTCCCGGGTGAAAACATGGACATCACTATATTGAGCATTCCCATGTAGTTTCTTCCCAGGAACAATTTCCGCAGTGCTTTTGGAAGGGGAAGGGTAAAGACACTGTCTTCTGCTGTTGTTTCCAGCTGATCCTTCAGAACACTGTTCTCTACCCATTTTTCATTGTTCCAATCTTTAGAGAAGTTGATGTAAACAACATCTTCCCTGGGGTGGATATACGTATGTGCATATCCCATAGAAAACATCTCGTCGATATAATAGTTCGATTTCTGTATCATAAAAAAGGACATGCTAAGAACTTGTATCGCCAGAATGACAATTAGTGTCCATCTTCGGAATAA
>CACXGS010000164.1 GCA_902767195.1 uncultured Lachnospiraceae bacterium
GAGCAGATTGTTGATGGTAGTCTTCCCGTTTGTCCCGCACACGGCAAAGGTTTTTTTCCTGATCTGGGACGCCAGTTTTTCAAGGATGGAGGGTGAAATGGCGAGGGCTGCCTTTCCGGGCAGCGTCGTCCCCTGTTTTCCCAGCAGATGGAGCCCGGTGTTTACGACTTTGGCGGCATCAACGGACAATATATCGCGAATTCCAGGTTTTTCTATTCTTTTATCTTCCATATCACATCACTCCATATATATAAATATGGCAAAAAACAGAAAGGCGCCTTAGAGAATAACTCTAAGACGCCATTGCCTTTATGAAAACAAATTTACACCCATTATCTACTGTCTGTCAATCATTTTTTGCTCATTTAAACCGGTGACAGCGTTGTTACATCACGCCAGAGCTTCCGCCCTTTCCTCAATCAAGTCTCTCAGCGCATTCTTCATCTCTTCAGAAATGTAAGAGGAAATGACTTCGTCCATCAATACCTTTTTGTATTTTAGTATTTGTCTGATCAATCCCACAGCAACCTTCTCATGGATACCCAGATTCTCAGCAAGAATCAGAAAGTCTTTTTTTCTGATATTTCGTTTTTTCCCATTTAATGTCAACGCCATTTGTTCTTTATCTTCAGGCATAATGATATTGACAGGAAGCATATCATAGGCAGAAGAAAGCGAAAAACACCTGCTGCCGGGTTTTTCCTCAATCAAAGAAAAATTTTTCAGGTGCATGTCCGAATTTCCGACAGCAAAACAAAACACCAGCCTGTAGTAAAACTCCGCTATATCAAGTCCTACATTCCGAGAGTATTTTTTTATCACTTTTCCGCAGTTTTCATATGAACTGCGATATTTATCTGCCGTCATTCTGCCGGATAACTGGCAAAAATCCTCCATTGCAAACATATCGCCTTCATTTCTGTCGATTCTTCTGGTGATATATGCATACCCGCCCTTCATTCGAACCAAAGCATTGGGGACTGTCTTTATTTTTACTGCTTCCGCCATCTTCATAGCCAGGAATTCGGCTTCAGGCAAGAAGGAAAAATCTTCCGACTGAGGCTTTAAAATATAACCGGTAGGATAATCGACAATCGTAAGTCTGGCTGTTTTATCCTCACCTGAAAGATGCAGAGAAAGCTTTTTCTGCACTCCAGGCACCGTAAGGCCCTTGTCAACAGACAGACTGACCAGTTTCTCCAGTTCTTCGTCCGAGCAGTCAATTTCAGGCAAGACAGCCGTTCCAAAAAAGCGCTTTATACATTTTTTATGCCAGCATACGCTTGTCTCATATTCATCCGGCTTTATTATTTCCTTATTGCAGCACAGACATCTTATCATCACAAAGCCTCAATACGAACATCTCCGATACAGTCACCACAGGATACAAGCAAAAGCCCGAATCTGTCCCTGCCATCTATCTTCCAGTTTCTTTCCACCACCCCAAGAAGCCAGCCTTCAGGAATCAGGCCATCAAAAAATGGGAACAGGCTGTTCGATCTATAGGGTTCACTGCGCAGTGGAAGTGTCAGGCTTACGGATACAGAGTCAGCCTGTTCAAGATATTCTCCGTCGTAAGAAAACTGATAACCCGAATCCGTCTCTTGTATCAATCCGGCATATTTATTTTGGACAAATACCTTTCCATCTCTTCCCACACTACAAATCCTCTCTTTCAATCTCACCGGGAACCGCCTTCATACCAAACATCCCCAGGGCTTGGTTGACCTTGTCAAGACGAACAGTCTCCTTTCCCTGTTCCAGTTCTCTGACAAATCGAAGTCCCAGTCCTGACCTGAGCGCAAATTCCTCTTGTGTGAGCCCGGCTTTTTTTCTTTCTTTTTTGATAAAGTCAGCTATAGTATTCATAATTACAATATACACCCTTTCGGGTATAATTGCAAACAATAATGCATAATTCATACCCGATAGGGTGTATATTATAATAAACGCTTATATATTATACCCTTTCGGGTATAGATTAATAGGTGTCAACGGGGCTATGAAAAAAGTCCCCGCTGTCATCACCCGGCAAAAGAATTGATCAGTGCTGAGATCTGTGAGAATTCCCAGGACGCATGATTCATTTGAGAGCGCACGCGGTCAAGCACTACATGGGAGAGGGAAAAACCGATCCCGTTTTCCATCACCCCATAACCCGGACGAATATTTTTTCCC
>CACXGS010000165.1 GCA_902767195.1 uncultured Lachnospiraceae bacterium
CAGGGAGACGGTAGCTAACGGGATTATCCTCTCTCTTCTGGTAGCACTTTTTATGACGACTTTCAGTCTGATCATTATGAAAAGACTCCTTCACCTGATGAACACACCACCGGAGATCTACCCCCATGCCTACTCTTACATTACCACCATCTGCAAGGGAATTGTGGCCACCATTTTCTACAACCTGTTTTCTTCCTATCTGAGGGCGATCGGCAACAGCAAGGTTCCTCTGTATTTCCTGATCTTCTCCTCCGGGCTGAATATCGGGCTGGACCTTGTTTTTATTGTCATTCTGGGCCGTGGAACCCTTGGCGCGGCGGAGGCTACTATCCTCTCCCAGGGATTATCTGCTCTCCTCTGTCTGGTTTATATCCTTCGATATGTCCCTACCCTGCGTCCCCACCGAACCCAGTGGAAGTTGTACAAGGGACACAGCAGAGGTCAGCTTGCCATTGGTCTTCCCATGTCCCTTCAGTATGGAATCACGGCTTCCGGAGCTATTGTCATGCAATCGGCCATCAATCTTTTCGGACCGACTGCTGTAGCGGCATTTTCTGCTGCCAGCAAGACACAGATGCTCCTGACCCAGGGGCTTGTATCTCTGGGACAGGGCATGGCATCCTACGCCGGACAGAATTACGGATCCGGCGACTTTGACCGGGTCGAGCAGGGAACCAGAGACGCCATGAAGATTGTCATCGTCTACTCTATTGTAGCGGGAGCCATCGCTATTCTGGGCTTCAAGCCCATGCTGGCCCTCTTCTTCTCCTCGGATATCCCCATGAAGGATATTTATTCCTGGGCATGGATCTACATGCTGGAGTGCGTGAGCTGTTTCTTCTTCCTCGGGGCAATATTCGTCTACCGCAACACGATGCAGGGATGCGGTTACGGCGTCCACGCCATGACCATGGGAATCATCGAGCTTTTTGCAAGAAGCGGCGCCGCCGCCCTGGCTATCATCCTCACTTTCTATCCCCTGGCCTGCGGTGCAGATGCCTGTGCCTGGTTTACCGGAGGAGTCTTCGGCTATATCATGTATCGTTATGTAATGAAAAAAATCAGGAGCACTGACCGCTGACTGTTATTTACTCAGATAACAGACAGCAACAGTGCTCCTGATTTTATTTTTATAAATTTTCAATCGGAATCGTCTTGACGGTTCAGTCTTCCATTGCCCTCTGGAGAACTTCCAGAACGTGGGCTCGACACTCTTCTTTGCTCTCAAACAGAACCGCCTCATAGATCTTTTCCTTGCCGATAAACATGCTGGGATTTGCATAGTAATCGTACTGGTCCGCAATCTCCGGATTTTTGGTCTCATTGATCTTCTCAAATTCTACCTTGCCATACTCCGGATTCTCGGCAATTAACTCAGCCAGAACCTGGTCTGCCTGTTTACAGTAAGGACAGTCAGGAAGATGAAAATAGGTTACTTTCTTCATTTTGATTCCACTCCTTTTCTACTTTCCAATAATATGACTTAAGCTGCTCTGTATTCCTGCCGCGATCTCCGGCTTATTCATCGTATACACATGGATATTCCGAATCCCGTGGGCATAGAGATCAATGATCTGCTCGGAAGCATAGATAACCCCGGCCTGTTTCATAGCATCCGGGTCATTTCCAAACCGGTCCACCATTGCAAGGAAACGTTCCGGCACCACGGTACCGGACATCTCGATGGTCCTCTTCACCTGCACCTTGTTGGTAATGGGCATAATACCGGCAATAATGGGAACATGGATGCCGATATCCCGGGCCCGGTAAAGGAAATGGTAGAAAACACTATTGTCGAAAAACAGCTGGGTGGTCAGAAAGTCCACACCCGCATCCACTTTTTCCTTCAAATGAACCAAATCCTCTTCCCTGGAGGGAGCTTCCACATGGCCTTCCGGATAGCAGGCCGCACCAATGCAGATCTCCGGGTGCAGTTCTCTGATATCCCGGATCAGCTGTATGGCATGGGTATAATCATGATGTGTCGCCCCTCCTTCCGGGATATCTCCCCGAAGGGCCATAATGTTCTGCAGTCCCTTCTCCCGGTATAACTCAATCATTTTTCTCACGTGTCCCCTGTCCGAGGAAACACAGGTGAGATGGGGAAGAACGGGAGTTTTGTAGCGTTCCTGAAGATTGGATGCAATATCCACCGTATACTGGCTGGTTCCGCCGCCGGCTCCGTAAGTCACACTCATAAAATCCGGGCGGAGAGCACCAATCTTTTCGGTAGCTTCCCGGACACTTTCCATCCTGGCCGATGTTTTCGGCGGGAAGACCTCAAAAGACAGGGTCCGTTCTTTCTCTTCTAAAATACGGGATATTTTCAAATCAAAACACCTCCTGAAATAGTCAGACAGCAAAAGACAGTCCGGAAAACTGGATGATAAGTCCCCAGATTACACCGAGGCCGTAAAGCAGAGCAAGAATCCGGATGTTTTCCAACAGGTTATCATTAGAGCGGAACAGTACCAGAATGCCCACACCGGCTCCCACCAGAAGTCCGGACATCATCTGGGCTGTTCCAATCAGACCCTCCAGAAACATCTGGGTAATGATTACGGATGCGGCACAGTTGGGGATCAGACCGATCAGGCAGGATAAAAAGATGCCGATTACCGGAATATCCTGGAGCAGGGCTCCCAGCCTCTGCTGGCCGATCAGGTTGATAACCGCCGTGATGACGGCGGATGCCAGGAAAATGTAAGCCGCAATCTGCACGGTATGGCGCATGGCCGGGACCAGGATCCCGCCATCATTCTCACAGTGGCAGTGGTCATGTTCACAGAGATCATGGATGGATTTCTTCCGGTCATGCCGGCGATGGAGCTTCATCATAAAAGCATCAATCAGGAAACCGGACACCATGCCGATCAATCCCTTCAAAAGCAGAATAGGCATCAGAGTGCTTAAAGGGACATGGGCCGAAAAAAAGATGGGGATCATCTCGTCCGATGTGGACAGATAGACAGCCATCAGTGTCCCTAAGGTAATCACACCTCCGGAATAAAGGCCGGAAGCGGAAGCTGAGAAACCACACTGAGGGATTATTCCTGCCGCAGCACCCCAGAAAGGACCAAAGAATCGGGTCCTTGTAAGGACACGAACCGATCCCCGGTTGGCGGCACTCTCAATGTACTCCATGACCAGAAAGGCCAGAAATAAAAAGGGAATAATCTTAAGTGTGTCTATCCCTGCATCTATTATAATGTCTACAACTGCATCAAATATCATGTTAATCTGCTCCTTTTGACCTTGATTTCAGAATATACCACATCTGTTTGCAAATTACAATGCGCATCTGATTACAAAACCTCTTCTTTATAACCTGACCGGAAATCCCTTGTACAAAAAGCAGAAGGCCCCTGACGGAGCCTTCTTCCG
>CACXGS010000166.1 GCA_902767195.1 uncultured Lachnospiraceae bacterium
TCGTTCCGAACAGCACAGGTGCTGCAAAGGCTATAGGTCTGGTAATTCCGGAACTGAACGGCAGGCTCATCGGCGATGCTCAGCGTGTTCCTACTCATACAGGTTCAACAACAATCCTTACAGCTGTTGTTAAGGGTGCTGACGTTACAGTTGACGGCATCAACGCAGCTATGAAGGCAGCTTCCAACGAGTCCTTCGGATACAACACAGACGAGATCGTATCCTCTGATATCGTAGGAATGAGATTTGGTTCCTTATTCGATGCTACACAGACAATGGTTAACAAAGTATCCGATGATCTGTACGAAGTTCAGGTTGTTTCATGGTATGACAACGAGAACAGCTACACATCCCAGATGGTTCGTACCATCAAGTATTTCGCTGAGTTAGCATAATTCTTTCGGATAATCAGTTGTTTAGAACGCCTATGCGTTCCTGACATTGATCCCAAACTTGGGTCCGGTCTTTTGGGCCGGACCCTTTTTTCACCAAATGGGATCCTGTCTTTCCCTGATTGGAAAGGACATTCGATCCCGGTAAAGAATAAAGGAGATAAGAATGCTTAATAAAAAATCAGTAGATGATATCAATGTTAAGGGTAAAAAGGTTTTAGTGCGCTGCGATTTTAACGTTCCGCTTCAGGATGGAAAGATCACGGACGAGAATCGTCTGGTTGCATCCCTTCCCACAATCAAGAAGCTTATTGCCGACGGCGGAAAGATCATCCTTTGCTCTCACCTCGGAAAGCCCAAAGGAGAGCCGAAGCCTGAGCTGTCCCTGGCACCGGTAGCAGCACGTATGTCCGAGCTTCTCGGTCAGGAAGTGAAATTTGCCGCAGATCCTGAAGTTGTCGGTCCCAATGCCAAAGCAGCCGTTGCAGCAATGAAAGACGGAGATGTTGTTTTATTAGAGAACACCCGTTATCGCAAAGAGGAGACCAAGAACGGTGAAGCTTTCTCCAAAGACCTGGCTTCCCTCTGCGAAGTATTCGTAAACGATGCTTTCGGAACCGCTCACAGAGCACATTGTTCCAACGTTGGCGTGACCCAGTATGTGGATACGGCAGTTGTCGGTTATCTGATGCAGAAAGAGATTGATTTCCTTGGCAATGCAGTGAACAATCCCGAGAGACCTTTCGTAGCTATTCTGGGCGGATCCAAGGTTTCCTCCAAGATTTCCGTTATCAACAACCTTCTTGATAAGGTTGACACTCTGATCATCGGCGGCGGCATGGCCTACACCTTCTTCAAGGCACAGGGCAAGGAAGTCGGCAAGTCCCTTCTTGAGGAAGACTATATCGACTATGCTAATGACATGATCCAGAAGGCAAAAGATAAAGGAGTCAATTTCCTTCTTCCGGTAGATACCGTGGTTGCCAAAGAGTTCAATAACGACGCACCGAGCCGTGTAGTGGAAGGCGGCATGGAGCCGGATGAGATGGGCCTTGATATCGGACCCAAGACCTGCAAGCTTTACGCTGACGCAGTGAAAGATGCCAAGACTGTTGTATGGAACGGCCCCATGGGCGTATTCGAGATGCCCAACTTTGCAAAGGGTACCATCGCTGTGGCAGAAGCACTGGCAGATATCGATGCAATCACCATTATCGGCGGCGGCGACTCCGCAGCAGCTGTCAACCAGCTGGGATTCGGTGACAAGATGAGCCACATCTCCACCGGCGGCGGCGCTTCTCTTGAGTTCCTTGAGGGTAAGGAGCTTCCTGGTGTAGCAGCAGCTAACGACAAATAATTACAGTCTACATTTACCATTATACATATAAGAAAAGAGGATATTATTATGCGTAGAAAAATCGTTGCAGGCAACTGGAAAATGAACAAGACTCCGAGTGAGACAGTAGCACTGATCGACATGTTAAAGCCCTTAGTAGCCAGTGATGATGTTGATGTTGTATTCTGTGTCCCGGCAATCGATGTAACTACAGCGGTTAAGGCTGCAGAGGGAACCAATATTGCCATCGGCGGACAGAACATTTATTTTGAAGATGCCGGCGCTTACACCGGAGAGACTGCTCCCGGTATGCTGAAAGAAGCAGGCGCTAAATATGTTATCCTGGGACATTCCGAGAGAAGAGGATACTTCGGAGAGACTGATGAGGATGTAAACAAGAAAATGATCAAGGCTTTCGAGTATGATCTGATCCCCATCATCTGCGTAGGCGAGCTCCTTGAAGAGAGAGAGCAGGGCATCACCATCGAAGTAGTACGCAAGCAGGTTAAGGTTGGATTCCAGAACATTACTGCAGACCAGGCAAAGAAAGCTGTTATCGCTTACGAGCCGGTATGGGCTATCGGAACCGGCAAGACTGCTACCACAGAGCAGGCTCAGGAAGTATGTAAGGCAGTTCGTGAGTGCATCGCAGAGATCTATGATCAGGGTGTTGCAGATGCTATCCGCATCCAGTACGGCGGATCCGTTAATGGAAAGACAGCTCCGGATCTGTTTGCTCAGCCGGATATCGACGGCGGTCTGGTAGGCGGCGCTTCTCTGAAAGAGGACTTTGGCGCTATCGTGAATTATAAATAATCCGGTTTTGTAGGAGATGATAGAATGGGAAAACCAACATTATTATTGATATTAGACGGATTCGGCCTGAATGACAGGCAGGACGGCAATGCTGCTTACCTGGCGGCAACCCCTAACATCGACCGGATGAAGGAAGAGTATCCCTTTGTAAAGGGATATGCCAGTGGTCTTGACGTAGGCCTTCCGGACGGACAGATGGGTAATTCGGAGGTTGGACACCTGAATATGGGTGCCGGACGTATCGTCTATCAGGAACTTACCAGAATTACCAAGTCCATCAAGGACGGCGATTTCTTCGAGAACGAGGGTCTTCTTGCAGCGATCAACAACTGTAAGGAAAACAATTCCACCCTCCATCTCTGGGGTCTTCTTTCCGATGGCGGCGTGCACAGCCATATAACCCATCTCTATGGTATTCTGGAGCTGGCCAGGAGAAACGGACTGACAGACGTCTGTGTTCACTGTTTCCTGGATGGCCGTGATACACCTCCTGCTTCCGGCAAGGGTTATATTGAGCAGCTGGTTGCCAAGATGGCAGAGCTCGGTGTAGGCAAGGTAGCTACCATTGAAGGCCGTTACTATGCTATGGACCGGGATAACCGCTGGGACCGTGTGGAGAAAGCCTATGCAGCTCTGGTATACGGAGAAGGCGTAGAAGAGACGGATCCCATTGAAGCAATGGAGCATTCCTATGCCAACAATGTAACGGATGAGTTCGTTCTTCCTACAGTCATTAAGGAAGAGGGCAAGCCGGTTGGGGTAGTGAAACCCAACGACTCTGTAATCTTCTTCAATTTCCGTCCGGACCGTGCAAGGGAAATGACCAGAGCCTTCTGCGATCCTGATTTCACAGGATTTGAGAGAAGGAACGGATTCTTCCCCACCACTTATGTCACCTTTACGGACTATGACGCAACAATCCCGAATAAGATCGTAGCCTTCAAGAAGGCTGAGATCACCAATACCTTCGGAGAGTTCCTTGCAGCTAACGGCTTAAAGCAGCTTCGTCTTGCTGAGACAGAGAAGTATGCTCACGTTACTTTCTTCTTTAACGGCGGTGTGGAAGTGCCCAACGAAGGAGAGGACAGAATCCTTGTGAAATCTCCATCCGTTGCCACTTATGATATGCAGCCGGAGATGAGCGCTCCTGAGGTAGGAGAGAAGCTGGTAGAGGCTATCAAGTCCGGGAAATACGATGTGATCATCTGTAACTTTGCCAATCCCGACATGGTTGGACATACCGGTATTCAGGATGCAGCCATTAAGGCTGTTGAGACGGTAGACAAGTGTGTAGGAGATGCTGTGGAAGCATTGAAGGAAGTGGGAGGCCAGGGATTCCTCTGCGCCGATCACGGCAACTGTGAGCAGCTGGTGGACTATGTCACCGGAGCTCCTCATACAGCACATACCACGAATCCGGTACCTTTTATCCTGATCAACTATGATAAGGACTACACATTGGAAGAGGGCGGATGCCTGGCAGATATCGCGCCGACACTGATTGATATGATGGGAATGAAGCAGCCCAAGGAGATGACGGGCCACTCCCTTCTTATTAAGAAGTAGAAAAGAATGATAGAATAAGACATAGAAAACAGCGGATCCTTTGCGGACCCGCTGTTTTTTTCTTTATGATTAATGATTATTTCCCCACCTTGGGAAGTTTGGCCACGGAGGCTGCAATTTCCTCATCGGTTGGAATCTGGTCGGTCATGAGGCCGTCATGGAACTTCTCGTAAGCCACCATATCAAAGTAACCGGTGCCGGTCAGGCCGAAGAGGATGGTCTTCTCTTCCCCGGTCTCTTTGCAGCGGAGCGCCTCATCCATAGCAGCCTTGATGGCATGGGAACTCTCCGGTGCCGGAAGGATTCCCTCGCAGCGGGCAAATTCCTCGGCAGCCTTGAATACATCCGTCTGTTCAACACTGATGGCATCCATATACCCATCATGGTAGAGCTGGGAGAGGATGGTGCTCATGCCGTGGAAGCGGAGACCTCCTGCATGGTTGGCAGAGGGGATGAAATCACTGCCCAGAGTATACATTTTAGCAAGTGGACAGATTCTTCCGGTGTCGCAGAAGTCGTAGGCGAAGGTTCCTCTGGTAAAGCTGGGGCAGGAAGCCGGCTCAACGGCTATGAACTGGTAGTCTGCTTCACCCCGGAGTTTTTCTCCCATAAATGGAGCGATCAGGCCGCCCAGATTGGAGCCGCCTCCGGCACAGCCGATAATGACATCCGGCTTGATGCCGTATTTATCCATAGCAGCCTTGGCTTCCAGACCGATGACAGACTGATGGAGGAGAACCTGATTTAACACGCTTCCCAGAACATAGCGATATCCGGGATTGGCAGCGGCTGCTTCCACTGCTTCCGAGATGGCACAGCCCAGACTTCCGGTTGTACCGGGATGAGCTTCCAGGATCTGACGGCCCACATTCGTGGTATCCGAGGGAGATGGGACCACAGAGGCTCCGTAAGTCCGCATCACCTCTCTGCGGAAAGGCTTCTGCTCATAAGATACTTTTACCATGTATACTTTACAGTCAAGGCCCAGATAGGCACAGGCCATGGAAAGGGCAGTACCCCACTGGCCGGCTCCTGTCTCGGTGGTGACGCCGGTCAGTCCCTGATCTTTGGCATAAAAAGCCTGAGCAATGGCAGAATTCAGTTTATGGCTTCCGCTGGTATTATTTCCCTCGAACTTGTAATAGATCTTAGCAGGGGTATCCAGTTTCTCCTCCAGGCAGTAAGCTCTTACCAGAGGAGAGGGACGGTACATTTTATAGAAGTTCCGGATCTTTTCGGGGATTTCAATCAGGGGTGTAGTGTTGTCAAGTTCCTGGGCGACCAGTTCTTTACAGAAGATGGGCTCCAGTTCCTCAGCGGTCAGGGGCAGGCCGGTTCCCGGATTCAGAAGGGGGGCCGGCTTGTTTTTCATATCTGCCCGCAGATTATACCAGCTTGTGGGCATCTCGTGCTCTTCAAGATAGATTTTGTAAGGGATTGTGTTCTTGGACATACTCATTACCTCCTGTCATGTAAAAGATAAAACGATAATACATTTCTGCCGGGACAGGAAAAAGTGGACTTAAAAAAATAAAACCTGTCCCATGCAATACATTTGCTGGGACAGGTTATAATCAAAATTACCTGCGGTGCCACCCGGCTTGATATGTTCCTGACATACCCACTCTGCGCATACTGACATATGCCGAACTTTGATCACGGAGATTCCCGCTCCGTCTCCCATACTATACCGATAACATCTTATCAGGTATTCCGGTCGCCCTCAGAAGTCCATTCAACAAAAGGTCATATACTGCAATCCCACCACCTGCAGTTCTCTGGGTTATGAGGTCTTCTGTTTACTCACTCTTCCTCAACGGTTTTGTGCATCTTATCATACATTCCGGGGGTTTGTCAATATATATACCAATTTTTATTAAAAATCATAAATTATTATTATGACGGTTTTGAGGGAATACGGCTTAAACAGGTGCTTTTTCCCTGATCATGCCCAAAATCTCTAAGGTAGATATTCCCTTTTCTTCGGTCAGGCTTCTTGTCATTATCGATAATAATTACCAAGAATCATAAAAAAATCATATGGATTCTGACACTATTGACCGACAGAATTTCGTAAGAATTGTCAATGAGTGTGCATACTCACGGTTTTCCCGGCATTGCATTGACATTGAAAAAGGGAGCTCCTATAATAGACGGGTGTGTGTCGCTGATTCGGACACCGGAAATTTGAGAATATTCCTAATGAAAGAAAATGAATGAAAACCATTGAAATCAATTGGAGAGGATTGGTATATGGCCAGCGGAATGAATCCGTCATTTATTAATTGTTAACAAATGATTGACTGTATTCTTTGTGAAAATACCAACCCGAAAAGGAAAAAAGGAATTTATGGAAAAGAAATATTATGGAATATACATAAATAACCTTCCTTTTTCTCCAGAGCAACTGGCTATGATTCCTGATTATGACACAAATTGTTAACAATTTATTGACTGTATGTAATAATTGTGTTATAGTTTGTAACAGTAAGTTATTGAATTCAAGAAAAGAAGAGAGGTACTATGAAAAAATTAATCGGACGCTTCGCTGCTTTTGCTTTAACAGTAATTATTGCTATGTCTGCAACATCCAGCGTGGCATTTGCGAAAACAAAGAAGAATTATACCTGGAATATTTCTCTGAATCATGAAGTAAAAGGAAAAATCAAAAGAGTTAAACCGGGAACCCTCCTGGTCATCGATGCTCAGAATTATAAGAAGAAAGACATCACCAAGCTTAAGAAAGCAGGCTATAAGGTTTATTCTTATCTGAATATCGGATCCGTCGAGGATAACCGCAGATATTACGGAAGATTCAAGAGCCTCAGGCTCAAGACTTATGAGAACTGGGAAGATGAGTACTGGGTAAATGTATCCCGTAAGAAATGGCAGAATTTCGTCCAGAACACACTGGCTAAGAGCATGGTTAACAAAGGTGTGGATGGTTTCTGGGTAGACAACACAGACGTTTATGAGTACAACAAGAGACGTTCCATCTACAAGGGTCTTGTTAAGATTCTTACCAACCTTCACAAGTATCACAAGGAAGTTGTCCTTAATGGTGGAGATCAGTTTGTAACACCTCTGATTAAGAGTGGTAAGAAATACCTGATCAACGGTGTTGTTCAGGAAGAAGTAAACACAAGGATTTCCAGCTACAGTGGATCCGGTTCTTTCTCCAGTCAGCGTTCGGATTTCCGTCACTACTATGAGAATTATTTTAAGAGAGTGAAGAAAGCAGGCCTGTCTGTAGGACTGTTAGAATACACACGAAGCGGAAGCAGAAAAGCAGCGATCAGAAAATACTGCAAGAAGCACGGCTTTAATTATTGTATCAAAGGAAACATTATTATTTAGTGATTGAAAAGAATAACCATGAAATATCGTGGGATTTAGTGTGAATTAAGTGAATTAAGTGTGAAATGAAGGAACTGCCAGCTCGAAGAATCGGCTGGCAGTTCTTTTGTATCATAATCCGGTTTGACTGAATCCGTCGTGGAATGATATAATCCCTATGAATCAGGCGGGGGTGCTTTGGAACCTTTGCCCACAGAAAGTGCAGCCCGTTTTTTAATCGGGATTTTTTAATCAGGATTTTTATGGAAGGAAAGGAACAACAAGATGAATTATAGAAAACAGGTTAGCCGGATCGGATTACTGTCATCTCTCTTTCTTTTCTCGCTGTGCATGGGCATTTCTGCGGATGCCAGGGGGACCGGTGAAAAGATATCTTTTGACCCGGATTGGGAGTATGCAGGTAATTCCGAGATTAACAGCGGACAGGCGACACTGTACCACGCTGATCCTTCGAAATCGAAGGGGATTGTGGTCTGTGTGAATGCCGGACACGGTACAAAGGGAGGGGAGAGCAAGAAGACTCTCTGTCATCCTGACGGTTCTCCCAAGGTCACCGGTGGTTCGACGCAGGCTGGTGCAACGAAAGCCCCGGCAATCGCTTCCGGTATGAGCTTTCCGGACGGAACCAGCGAAGCGGAGGCAACTCTTTCTCTGGCTCTTTTAACCAAAGAAGAGCTGCTGGATGACGGTTTTGACGTTCTGATGATCCGTGAAAAGGATGACGTGCGGCTGGACAATATTGCCCGGACGGTCATGGCCAATCAGAATGCCAATTGTCATATCGCGCTCCATTATGACAGTACGGAGTCGGACAAGGGAGTTTTTTTCCTCAGTGTGCCTTCCAGTAAGACATACCGTGCCATGATGCCGGTGAAAAAGGTGTGGAAAAGAAGCAACAGGCTTGGAAGAACTATTGTTTCCGCCATTCATGAGAAGGGCTTCTCCCTCTTTAACGAGGGGGAGATGGAGACGGATCTCACTCAGACATCCTACTCCTCCATTCCTTCCATTGATCTGGAAGTGGGAGACGGAGCAAGCGATATTTCCGAGAAGACCCAGCGTAAGCTTGCCAGGGGGATCCGGGACGGCTTAAATAAGTATTTCAAAAAGACCATCAACAGAAATAAGAAAAAGAAGGTGACGAAAGTCACTCTGGAAGGAATTTCCCATAGAATTGCCCAGGGAAAGAGTATAAAGCTATATGCCAGACTGGAACCGGAGGGTGCTTCGGCGAAGGATCTGACCTGGACATCGGACCAGCCGGAAGTGGCTGAGGTAAATAAAAAAGGCAAGGTGACCATAAAGGATAAGACCGGAGGCAGCCTGGTGATTATCAAGGCGGAAGGGTCCGGCTGCGAGGACACCTGGAATATCCTGGTGATGAAAGATGCCGTGGAGAAGATCGTTCTCCAAAAAGACGGCAGGGACTTAAAGGAGGGGGAAACCCTGGAAGTGCCAGGGGGATCATCCCTTAACCTGAAGGCAGCGGTTACTGCCGGGAGTTCGGCCAATACCCGGCTCAGATGGATCAGCAGTGATGAAAAGGCTGTTAAAGTCAGTCAGGACGGAAAGGTGGAGGCACTGAAGGCCGGCACCGGCAAAACTGTGGTAGTTAAGGCAAAAGCCACAGACGGAAGCGGCGTAAAACAGTCTGTGAAGATTCACATTACAGAATGACACAGAATGACAGATGTGCTATAGTTAATAGTTAGGATGATTATCAGGATTTTAAAAGACAAACGTTTCTGGGAGGACATACTGATGAAGATCGGCAGAAATGATAAATGTTGGTGTGGCAGCGGCAGAAAGTATAAACAGTGCCACATGTCATTTGACAATCGTATCAGAGATTATCGGAACAGGGGATATGATGTGCCCAATCACTCCATGATCCGCACCCTGGAACAGATTGAGGGAATTCGCGAAGCCGGCCGCCGCAACACCATGGTGCTTGACTATATTACTCCCTTTGTGAAGGAAGGAGTCAGCACCCTGGAATTGGACGAACGGATTGAAAAGTTTACAAGGGAAATGGGCTGTATCCCGGCATGCCTGGGATATCAGGGATATCCCAAAAGTGTTTGCATCTCGGTTGATGATGTGGTTTGCCATGGGATTCCCAGCAAAGATCAGATCTTAAAGAGCGGTGATATCGTCAATGTGGACTGCACAACCATTTACAATGGTTATTTCGGGGATGCCTCCCGGATGTTCTGCATCGGAGATGTGCCGGAAGAGAAGAGGAAGCTTGTCAGGGTTACCAAAGAGTGTCTTGATCTGGCAGTCGAGGCTACCAGACCCTGGGGAACCATGGGAGACATGGGTTATGTGTGTAATAAACATGCCACAGATAACGGGTATACTGTAGTGAGAGAGATTGGAGGCCATGGATGCGGCGTTCGTTTCCATGAGGATCCCTGGGTGAATCATATCGGTTATCCCGATGAGGGAATCCTGTTTGTGCCCGGTATGACATTTACCATTGAACCTATGGTGAATATGGGAACGGCGGATGTCTATGAGAACAGCGAGGACGGCTGGACCATCCGGACGGTGGATGGAAAGCCTTCTGCCCAGTGGGAGTATCTCCTCCTGGTTACGGAGGACGGCGTTGAGATCCTTTCTCATTAGTGATAATGTAGTAAGAGAACACGTAGATTACAGGAGGGGACTATGAAGAGATTTGCGGCAGTATTACTGGCTGTCTGTATGGCGGTTACTCTGGGAGCCTGCAAAGCTCCTAAACAGATAGGTGAGTCATCGACAGGAGAGAATAAGAAGGAAGAGAAAGTAGAAGTAGAAGGACTGAAAGTAGGATATCTTTTCTATGGAGACAGCGAAAAGACCGGAACGAAGGCCCGCCGGGAGGCAATTGACAAGATGCAGGGGACCACGGGCCTTACTGACAGTCAGATTATCATCAGCGAGAATGTACAGAAGAAGAATCTGGAGAAGAAGGTGGAGGGCCTGGTTTCCAAAGGCTGTTCTCTGATCTTTTCCACCGACAGGGCTTATGAGAAGTACATCATCCGCATGGCGAAAAAGTATACGGATGTCCAGTTCTGCCAGGAAGGCGGAAGAAAGGGCGAGAGAGCCAAGAAGAAAGGAATCAGCAACTATCACACTTTCAATACCAGACTGTTTGAAGCCTATCATGTGGGAGGGCTGGTTGCCGGCAAGGTTCTTGTGGACCGTCTGAATAACGGTAAAGCCGAGCCTTATACTTTCCAGGTGGGATTTGTGGCAGAAGAGAAGTGCCCGGAAGCCATCAGCTGTGCTACTGCCTTTTTCCTTGGAGTAAAGCGTGCTTATTCCAATGCCAAGATGTATATCCGGTATGTGGGGAGCAAAGGGGTCTATGATGACGATGCCAAGGAAGCGAAACAGCTTGTTCTGGCAGGTGTTTCCGTTATGGGAGAGTTCACTTCTACCACAGCAGTTGCAGCCGTGTGCGCGGAAAACGGAATTCCTGTGGTGGGCTGTGATGTGGGGATGATTGATGTGGCTCCCAAGGATGCCCTTACATCAGCGGTATCCGACTGGAGCGTTTACTATAATTATGCGGTGAATCAGGTGCAGAACGGCCAGGATATCGATGCAGACTGGTCTGCAGGATATGCGGAAGGCGCCAACATCATTACCCAGCTGAATGATGAGCATATTGCCGAAGGAACCGTGGAGGAAGTCAAGGATCTGGAGAAAAACATCCGGGCCGGAAAGGCTAAGATTTTTAACACAAAGAACTTCACGATCGGAGAGCAGAAGCTGGAAGACCTTGTGAAAAATAATGGGGATTATAAGAAGTTTAAGGGTGCGGTAAAAGGCGGTCAGTACCTTGAATGTTCCCTTAATTCCGCCCCCGACTGGGATGTGCTGATCGATGGTTCGGAAGTCAGCGACTATGATTATGTTGCCGTTCAGGAACAGCAGCAGGAAGAGATGCAGTCGAGTGACGAGGACTATTAGGAAGCATTTTAATGATGATGAAGAAATGTCAGATGTTTTCTAATATTTTCTTGCCTTATCAGATGCAGTATGATATAATATTTTTCGATTTTGTGAGACTCGGATATATATTTCCGGGTGATGATTATGAGAGACTAAGGATGACAGGAGGTGTGACTGTTGCTCAGAACAGTATTAACCGTTTGTTTTATAATTGTATGTATTGCATTGATGGTGGTTGTGCTGATGCAGGAGAGCAAGGATTCCGGTCTGGGTTCTTTAAGCGGAGAGGTTGATACCTATGTACGTAAGAACCGCGGACGTACCAGAGAAGGACAGCTGGTAAGAATCACTACGATTCTCGGAGTACTGTTTTTTGTACTTGCTATAGCACTGGATCTGAAGTTTCTGCCATAATGGAGATTCATGAAGATCCTTTAGAGAGATTTGACCGGAGGCCGCCTCATTCGTGAGGCGGCTTTCCTTGTAGTATGAGGTGGATGATGGCAGCAGATTTATTTCAACATAGAAAAAATGTTATAAGAGAGATGATCTACGATCCCTCCTATACTCCTCTTAAGCTCAGGGAGATCGCTTATCTGATGGGTGTGTCCAAAGAAGAGAGAGATGAATTAAAAGAAGTTCTGGATGCTCTGGTGGAGGAGGGAGCAGTGGAGGTTACCGCCAAGGGTAAATATATGAAGCCGGAGAATCTCAATGTTACCGGTATTTTTACTGCTCATGCCAAAGGATTTGGTTTTGTGACAACCGGGAGCGGGGAGGAGATCTTTATCCCTGCACCTTATGTGAATGATGCCTTTCACCGGGACAAGGTTCTGGTGAAGGTGCGCCGGGACGGACAGCCCCGGGACAAGAAGCCGGAAGGCATGGTTCTCAAGGTCCTGGAGAGGGGTATTCACAGCCTGACAGGCACCTGGATTTCCGATGAAGGAGCCGGCTTTGTTCTGCCGGACGATCCCCATATCAGGAAAAGTATCCGTGTTTCCAGAAAGCAGAGTATGGGAGCCGGAAAAGGGGATAAAGTGGTCGTGGAACTCAAGAGTTACGGATCGGAAGGGAAGAATCCCGAAGGTGTGGTGACAGAGATTCTGGGGAGTATCAATGACCCTGCCACGGACGTAACCTGTATTCTCAGGGCTTTTCAGATTACAGAAGACTTTCCCGGAGCGGCTCTGAAAGAAGCCGGAAGGATTCCTCAGATCGTGGATTGGGAAGCGGAGAGAAGAAAGAATGAGAAGAGGATCGATCTTCGGGATTTGCTGACGGTTACCATTGACAGTGAGACCGCCAGGGACCTGGACGATGCGATTACCATTTCAAAGACGGAGGCAGAAGACAGCTCTTCCGGCCAGGTTACATATCAGCTGGGCGTTCATATTGCGGATGTCTCCGAGTACGTGACAGAAGGGTCGGCTCTGGACCGGGAGGCCCTGGAGAGAGGAACCAGTATTTATCTGGCGGACCGGGTTATACCCATGCTTCCGAGAGAACTCTCCAACGGAATCTGTTCGCTCAATGCCGGCACAGACCGGCTGACTCTTTCCTGTCTTATGACTTTTGATTCCTCAGGAGACGTGCTGGATCACAAGATCGTGGAATCAATCATTCATGTGGATCGCCGGCTCAGCTATCACGGAGTCCAGGATATCCTTTCCGGAAAGGAACATCCGGAAGGAGACCGGGAGGACATCGTGAAAATGTGCTTCCTGATGGAGGAGGCAGCGGCTATTCTTAAGGAGAAGCGGAGAAAGAGAGGATCTATCGATTTTGATTTTCCGGAAGCGGAGATCGTGGTAGATGACAAGGGGTATCCTGTGGATATCCATCCCCATGAAAGGAACACCGCCACGGATATCATCGAGGATTTTATGCTCCTTGCCAATGAAACCGTAGCAGAAGACTATTTCTGGCAGGAGCTCCCCTTTGTATACCGGATCCATGAGGAGCCGGATGCAGAGCGGATTGCCAGACTCGGGACATTTATCCGTAATTTTGGTTACTATCTGAAGGCAGGGCGGGAACATTTTCACCCCAAGGAGATCCAGAAGCTGATCTTCTCCCTGGAAGGAGAACCTGAGGAAGCGCTGATCAGCCGGCTGGCCCTGCGGTCCATGAAACGGGCCAGATATTCGGCGGTCAATCTGGGGCATTTCGGACTGTCCGCCCAGTACTACTGCCATTTTACTTCACCGATTCGACGCTATCCTGACTTGCAGATCCACCGGATCATCAAGGATAATCTTCACGGATGTCTCTCCGACAGGAGGATCGAACACTATGAGCAGATCCTTTCGGATGTAGCAGCTCACAGCTCCTCCATGGAGAGGAGAGCCCAGGATGCGGAGCGGGAAGTGGAGAAGCTCAAGAAAGTGGAATATATGGAGAATCATCTGGGAGAGACCTTCGAGGGAGTCATCTCCGGGGTGATCAGCGCCGGTTTCTTTGTAGAGCTTGATAATACCATCGAAGGATTCGTGGCTTGCAGAAGTCTGTCGGATGACTATTACATTTTTGATGAAGAGAATTACTGCCTGAGCGGAGAAAAATTCGGCAGACAGTATCTGTTGGGACAGAAGATCCGGGTGATAGCGGAAAGTGCCGACAAGATATCAAAGACCATAGATTTCATACCGGAGGAATTCCGGGAGGATTACTATGATGGAGAGGAGTACACAGATGGCACATTCTGAATCGATTAAACTGGTAGCCAATAACAAGAAAGCTTACCATGATTATTTTATTGATGAGAAGTATGAGGCGGGAATCGCCCTGGCGGGGACTGAAGTCAAATCCCTGCGCATGGGCAAGTGCAGTATCAAGGAAGCCTTCGTCGGGGTCAAAGACGGGGAAGTCTATATCCACCACATGCACATCAGCCCTTACGAGAAGGGAAACATTTTCAACAAGGATCCTCTCCGTACCAGGAAGCTTCTCCTCCACAAGTCGGAGATTACCAAGCTGGGATCCAAAGTGAAGGAAAAGGGCTACACCATCATGCCCCTTAGAGTATATTTTAAAGGGAGCCTGGTGAAGATAGAGATCGGCCTTGCCAGAGGAAAGAAAAACTATGACAAGCGCCATGACATCGCCAGGAAAGACGCGGAAAGAGAAGCCCGCAGAGACTTTAAGATCCGTAATCTGGACTGACTTGACAAATATACATAATAGATTATAATGATACAGCAGGTTAAATACCTGCATACAATTCACGGAACCGCCACCGGCGATTCCGGTTGAACTCGGGCTTGTACTGGTTTCGACGGGGATTTTGAAGGTAGGGCAGCCATCCGTGGTTTCCGGGACCACGTTAAAACCTGGAATTAAATATAATTGCTGAAGATAATTTAGCATTCGCTGCCTAGTTGCAGCTGTCTGACCTGAGTTTATCCGCTGACTCGGGATCGGGCATCGAATAAGGCGGAACACTCGTACTTCTAAGCTTTGCGAAGTATGAAGTATTATGAAGCTACTGAATTCCGTAGTTTGTCTTTGAACGCCGGAAGGAGGGAATGTCAAAGCAAAGACTGTGATGGGAGATACTCTTCGGGATGAATTTTCGGACGGGGGTTCGATTCCCCCCAGGTCCATTAAGAAGGGGTTCCCTGCTTAGAGCAGGGGACCTCTTCTTATTATGTCAGAAAGAATCTTTTAGGGGGGAATCGAACAAGGAGGGAGCGAGCAAAGCGAGCGGAAGCAGGAAGGTCCGGTGGACCTTTCTGCGCCGACGCGGCCTGAAAGGCGGCGGAAGCCGCCGGCGGGATTCCCCCCAGGTCCATAAAAAGCGCTGCGAGAGCAGCGCTTTTTTTGTACCAGGGGGGGATCGAACCCCCTATTTTTTGCAAAGCACCGTGCCAACCCGGCAGCGGCACATTTCTGTATCTACATGGATGGTGATCTCTCCTCCATACATCTGGGAATACTCCCGGGCAATGGGCAGACCCAGACCATGTTTCTCAACATTTCTCTTGGTAGTCTTAAAGTCCGGCAAAAAGTCTTGTGGGATATCATTCTCTGCCAGAATGGATATGCCGTTGCTCGTTTTGCCTATTTGCAGTAAGATTCCTTTCCTGTCATCAGAGGGCAGTTTCCTTTCCGCTTCCAAAGCATTGTCCAGAAGGTTCATCAGGATGCCGGTGATATGATAGGGGTCAAAGCCGGTCAGATCTTCTTTGTCCGATTCGATATCTGCAAGGAAAGGGATGTTTTCCGAGGCACATTCTTCTGCTTTGATCCGGCAGATGGCATCGACTACTTCGTCATCGCAGTATTTGGTCCTGGTCTGAATAATATCTTCCCCCATCTCCTGTATGGTCTCATACAAAGCGCTGAATTCTGTGCCGGATTCCGGGTGAAGCTGTCTGCTTTCTTCCAGAAACTGCTCCACGATTCGGATATGCTTCTGCAGATCATGACGATATTTCCGTATGGCATCGACTCTTTCCTGCATTTCATCGTAAAGCTGTTCTACCTGGCTGATATTTTTTTTCAGTAAGGCATTGCTTTTTTCGAGCTGCTGAAATCTCCATGTGTAAATAAACAGCGCGACAGCTACTATGAAAAAGAGAACGACCCCCATATATTCCTTCATACTTCCGGCTCCTTAACGCATTTCTTCCTCACACCACATCAGGTATTCTGCTTTTGTTTTTCTGCTGTAATTTCTGCTTATGGGAACTCTTTCTTCATTCTTCAGGATGTAGGCGTTCCCGTCCCTGGTAAATATACTGGCAAACATAACCAGGAAACTGGAATGACATCTGGTGAAGGTTCCCTCCGGCAGGGATTCCATGATATCGGAGATCTTCTCCCAAAGACTGTAGACGCCGTTTTTTGTGTGCAGGATGGTGACTCTTGTCTTTCTCTCAAAATAGAGGATATCGCGCAGGGCAAAACAGGTCATACCCTGACCTACCACATGATAATAGAGCTCTGCCTTCTCTCTCATTTCATGAAGACGAATCTGGCGGAGGACCTGCGGAAGTCTTTCCCGAAACTGGGATTTGACTACAAAGTAGATATGTCTGGTTTCATAAACATCCAGTGCATAATGGTAGTAATTTGTGCAGTAAACGATGTGGCAGTCCGGCCACATTTCGTTCAGTCTGCCTGCCACATCGATTCCGTTTTCCTTATCCAGCTCTATGTCCATCAGGACAAGGGAGATGGGATCTCCCTTATAATCATAAAGATCCTGGCCATTATTAAAAAACAGTATCTCTATCGACTCTTTTTTTTCGGAATAGTATTCTTTAATGATGGATTCTGCCTCTGCCTTCCAGAGATTCTCGTCATCACATATTGCAATTCGCATAATTTCACCTCTGAAATAATTTTATCACGGGCCTGTACCTAAGGGCAACAAAAATACAAAAGGTTATCCTGTCTATCCGATTCCGACGATAATTTTTACATTGCCGTTGGCATTGTAGAAGGTTCCGTCGCCCTCGAATTTACGAAGAAGCTGGCTGAACTTTCTTTTCTGTTTTTTGGAAAGGGGCCGTCCCTGGTATTCACAGGATATAATGAGACGGTCGCCGGTCATCCCGCCCTGTAGAAACACTTGCTTTTTCTCTTCTGCCGACAGGGAGGATGCCTCCTTAGAGGAAGGATTGTCCTTGTTCTGTGAGGCATATTGCTCTGTCGCCTCATCCAGCAGAAATTGGAGAAGAGATTCCACCTCATTGCTTTTTATCCCTTCCGGTTTTCGATATCTGTGGAAGGAATAGAGGACGGATACACCCAGATTGCGGAATCCTTCTTCATAGGAGACCAGCAGGTCATTGACAGCCGGATCGCTGCTGTATTTCGACAGGGTAAGCTCACGGTAATGATTCTCCAGCTTTTGCCGATAGTCTTTAGCCAGGGACCACAGGTGATTGTCTGCTTCTTTCTCTGAGGGAGACTCCCCCTCCTGATCTTCCGGGTTTTTCATCAGAGCATCCAGGGAATGCAGGATTTCACTATTAAAGTGGTGAATCTTAGAAGTCTGCGTGCTCAGCTGCTGATAATAGTTCTTCAGCATGGCTTCCTGTCTTATTAACTCCTGGTTTTCATCCAGGGCTTTTTTGTGCTCCTTTTGTAAATAGAGAGCCCAGATTGCATATAAGAAAATGGCAGCCAGGATGGAAAAGCCAAGCATGCCGACATTTCCCCTGGTCAGTATAAAACCGATATTGGAGAAAAATCCCATCGTAAAATATAAAACGATAATAAGATTCAAAAGCTTTGTATGGCGGGGCTGCCATTTTCTGAATCGGTCGATCCAGTCTTCTCCGGTGTTCAGCAGTTTCCATACCCCAATCAGGAAGAGAGGATAGTAGATGAAGATAAAAAATTCCCTGGGATCATGGAAGTTAAAGGGCTTGTTCATGATATGTGCATCACCCCATACCAGAACGACAGGAAAGAGGCCGGCCGCACTTACCAGGATTTCCATAAAGAGCCAGAGCAGCAGATTTTTTCGCAAATCGCCCCCAAAGAACAGCCAGATTATAAAGACACCCAGAACAATATTAAACAGTGAGGCAATGATAAAAACCCACTGAAACCAGGTCTCCTCTGAGTATTGGACGGGAAGATACGTAGAAATATACAAAGTGAAACCGAGAAATCTGACACACCAGAATAAAAGCCATGCCAATAAAGAATGCTTCCAGCCAAATCTCAGTCCGGAGATCCTGCCAACGATTAGGAAAACGGTGGTCAGTCCGAATAATGTAAA
>CACXGS010000167.1 GCA_902767195.1 uncultured Lachnospiraceae bacterium
GCCTCAGCCGCCCCAGTCGGAACAGGCAGATAGCTTACCGGGAGTGGGCAACGCCTCTGCGACGGAACCGGTTGTCCGTTGATTGGGGTTATTAGCAATACAGTTCAACACGCAAATCTGTATTTGTGCGAAAATTGGTCGAAAAAATTGTGTTGACACACTGCATCTTCACTGTTATATTTATTATAGAACAGTATAATAAGTGTTAGGAGGCGTTCATATGAGCACGAGAAGAGATTGTTATGAAGTGCTGGGCGTCGGCAGAGATGCAGATGCATCAGCCATCAAGAAAGCATATCGTAAGCTTGCAAGGAAATATCATCCCGATAATTGTAAAGGGGATGCATCCGCAGAGAAGAAGTTTAAGGAGATTACAGAAGCTTATGATATTTTGAATGACAGTAAGAAGAGAGAAATATATGATAAGGTCGGATATGCAGCTTTTGACGGTACCGGTAATCTGAAGGAAGGTGCCGAAGAGTACGCAAAATACGCTGATCAGGGCTTCGGAGGAGGCTATAGGGACTTTGGAGGATTCGGAACAGGTGGTTTCGGGACGGGTGGTTTTGGTACCGGTGGATTCGAATACAGCAGTTCCGGACCCGGAGGATTTGAATACAGAAGATCCGGTCCCGGTGGGTATGAGTACAGAAGTTACAGCGGAAGCGGTTTTGAAGACCTGTTTGGGGATTTATTTCATTCGGCTGGTGATCGGAGAGGGCAAAGCAGAACCGCAGGCAGCCGGGCGAAAGGACAGGATGTAGAATCTTCCATCCGGATATCTTTTGATGAATCCATACACGGATGTGATAAGACCATCCGCCTGTCGGGTTCTCAGGGTCCTGACCAGACTCTGGAAGTTCATATTCCCGCGGGTATCACGCCTGGAAAGAAGATTCGCCTGAAAGGGAAAGGCAATCACGGTCCTGGCGGGGACGGAGATCTGTATATCAAAGTTGAAGTCGATGATAAGCCGGGCTATGAGAGAAAGGGAAATGATCTGTATACCACCATTATGGTGCCCTATGTTACAGCAGTCCTGGGAGGAGAAGCGGATGTAACGACACCATACGGCGATGTCCGCTGCAAGATTAAGCCGGGAACCCAGTCCGGTTCCAAACTGAGAATCCGGGGAAAGGGAGTTCCTGTTATGGGATCCTCCCAGAAGAAGGGAGATCTCTACGCTTCAGTGCAGATTAAGGTCCCGAGAAATGTAAGCCCAAAGGCGGCAGAGGCTTTGAGACAATATGAGAAGAACCTGTAATATTTTTATATAGATTGGAGGAATGTTTATGGCAGTGATACCTGTATATAATGTACTGGTAGCTCCTGATGCGAATATATATTTTAAGACGGATACTTATGAGAATGTTGCGGGCAAGAGCCCCTCGGTGGACGAGAAAGTGACCATTGTGGTCCTTAAAGACAAGCTTTCCAGAGATGAGATCCGGCATGACAGCTTTTATCCCATTGGCCTGTCTGGCGTAATCACGGAGGTTAACCCAAATGGTTATATTGTGGTCCGTACCAGATACCGGATCAATGTCCAGGAAGCGGTAGTTTACAAGGATCATGACATTGATCTGACCATTACCAAGAGAAGGGACATTGACGACCTTGACCGTGACCAGTATGAGAAGACCCTGAAGGAACTGAAGAATGAGATGGTACGATACTCTGACTTTTTCCAGTGGGGTCAGGGAGGAAGAGCTTTTATCGCCAGATGGAACTCCGTTTCCGAGATTGCGGCGGCCCTGTCTCCCTGGATGATGAATAACAATGAGGAGAGGTATGCCATCCTGGCTGAGGACAGTTTGACCAAACGTACAGAGATGATGGTGGAGATGATCTATGAGAACCTGGAGATGTCCAAGGTTAACAGTGAAGCTAAGACTGCCCAGGAAGGAGAGTATCAGAAGATCTACCGTGAGTCTGCCATCAAGAAGCAGATGGAATATCTCCAGAAGGAGCTGGATGAGATGCATCCTGAGAATGTGTCGGATCTGCGGAAGCTGGAGATTGCCGTGGAAGAGTCCGGGATGAATGAGACGGCAAGGAAAGAAGCTGACAAGGTACTGAACCGTCTGAAGCAGGAAGGGCAGAACAGTGCGGAGTCCGGTATGCTTTATGATTATCTGGACTTTATGACCAGCCTTTCCTGGAAGAAGGAACCGGCCAGGGAGATCGATCTGGATAAGGCTGAGAAGATATTGGATGACGATCATTTCGGATTAAAAAAGGTCAAGGACCGGATTATACAGCAGATTGCTGTTCTGAATCTGAAGAAGGCCCAGACCGGTTCGATTCTTCTCTTTTCCGGGGCACCGGGCACCGGTAAGACCAGTATCGGACAGAGTATCGCCAGGGCTCTGGGAAGGGAGTATGTAAGAGTCAGTCTCGGAGGTGTCCGGGATGAAGCAGATATAAGGGGACACAGAAGGACCTATATCGGAGCGATGCCGGGCCGGATCATGGATGGTATTCAGAAGTCAGGCGTATCGAATCCGGTAATGGTTCTGGATGAGGTGGATAAGCTGTCGGTTTCCTATAACGGAGATCCGGCGAGTGCTCTTCTGGAAGTACTTGATCCTGAACAGAATCATACATTTACCGATCATTATCTGAATGTTCCCTATGACCTGTCGGATGTTATGTTTATCTGCACGGCAAATTATATTGATAACATTCCCCAGCCGCTGCTGGACCGAATGGAGGTCATCCAGTTCCAGGGCTATTCACCTATTGAGAAGCTGCAGATTGCAAAGCGTCATCTGTTCCCGAAAGCCATGGACGCAGTGGGCATCCAGGAGGGAGATATCTCATTAGATGATGAGGTTCTTGGCGAGATTATTTCCGACTATACCAGAGAGTCTGGTGTGCGGGGACTGAAAAAGAGACTGGATACGCTTTGCCGTACCGCTGCGGTTCATCTTGTCCGTGAGAATGAAGAAAAAGATGGTCCTCTGCAGATACAAAAAGAAGATTTGAGGGATTATCTTGATATGCATCCGATCCGTCATGGCCTGGTAAAGGATCAGGCAAAGCCGGGTGTGGTGACAGGATTGGCATGGACACCTGTGGGCGGAGAGATCCTCTATATCGAGAGCCTCTTTACCAAAGGAAACGGAAAAGTTATCATTACCGGACAGTTAGGGGATGTCATGAAAGAATCGGTTCAGATTGCCGTGAGTCTGGTGAAAGAGAATTATCCGGATATGGCAGAGGTCTTTGAAAATAATGACCTTCATATCCACGTGCCGGATGGTGCCACTCCCAAAGACGGTCCTTCGGCCGGAGTCACTCTGACTACCGCCATTCGTTCTCTGCTGATCGGACAGTCAGTTTCTCCGAAGATTGCCATGACAGGAGAGGTGTCTCTTCAGGGACAGGTGAAGCCCATCGGAGGACTCCCCGAGAAGCTGATGGCAGCCCAGAGAGCCGGTGTAGAGAGGGTATTTATCCCTGCAGATAATGAGGAAGACCTGCGGGATGTGGCAGAAGAAGTAAGAGAACAGCTTAAGATCACACCGGTCGAGAGTATTGAGAATCTGTTTGCCTACATAGACCGGAGCTGACGGGTGATCATGACAAGGGTTGTGGCCACTGCAAAAAAGTCGGCGATAGGCCCGGCGTACATGATGCCATCAATGCCAAAATAGAGCGGCAGAAGGATCAGCAGAGGCAGAAGATAGATAATCTGCCGGGTCAGGGACAGAAAGGTTCCCACTTTAGGCTTGGCGATCGATGTAAAGAAGTTGGATGTGATCGGCTGAACGAAGTTGATGAAAGTAAAAAAGAGAAAGATCCGGAAATAATTGACGGAAAAACGGAAGTATTCCGGGGAACCGTTGCCGAAGATCCGGATGATCTGCATAGGGGCAAACTGGAACAGGAGAAATGCGATTACAGCGATGATCCCTCCTGCTGAGATTGCCTGCCGGTAGGCAGACTTCACCCGGTCATAGCGATGGGCACCGTAATTAAAGCTGGTAATCGGCTGCATTCCCTGGGAGATACCGATAATAAAGCTCATAAAGACCATATTTACTTTTGAGATAATGCCGGCACATGCAATGGGGATTGCTTCTCCGTAGACTGACCTGGCACCATAGTATTTCAGGGAATTATTCATGACGATCTGCACGACCATCATGGCCAGCTGGTTGACACAGGGGGCTGTGCCCAGGGACATAATGGTAGAGACGGTGGACCGGTGCAGGATCAGGTGTTTTCTCTGCAGGGTGACTGTCTGACAATGGCACAGAAAGTAGACGGACAGCAGGAAGTTGACAAACTGTCCGATTACAGTAGCCAGAGCGGCTCCGGTCATTCCCCAGTGGAGGATAAAGACAAAAAGGGCGTCAAGAACTACATTGATCAGGGCGCCGGTAAGGTTACATAACATGGTGATATTGGGGCGGCCGTCTGCACGTACAAGATGGCCGCCTCCTCCTGTGGAAAAGATCACAAAAGGAAAACCGAAAGCAGTGATTCTGGTGTATGTGATGGCATATCCCAGGACATTTTCAGGGGAACCGAAGAAGCGGAGCAGAGGTTCCAGGAAAAGTTCGGTAATCAGGAACATAACCAGTCCGCAAAGGAGGAGCATCATGAGAGCATTCCCCATATAGGTGGCAGCTTTTTCTTTGTCGCCCCGGCCTGTCGAAATGTTAAAAGCAGCGGCACCGCCGATGCCAAAGAGGAGGGCAGTGGCCACACAGCAGATGGACAGAGGGAAAGCGATATTGGTGGCAGCGTTGCCCAGAGAACCTACAGAATTACCAATGAAAAACTGATCTACTATATTATAAAGAGAAGTGACCAGCATGGCGATAATGCTGGGGATGGCAAATTGCCGTAAAAGCTTTGCGGTACTAACCCTTCCCAGAGGATTATCCGGAGTGTTCCTGCTCATAATTTTATACTCCTTTAAATGTATACATATATTATAAAAGAAAGAGTGCAAAAGATTGTCTCTAAATCCGAATGTATCACTGAAAAGTCCTTATGACAAGCTGTTTTTTGTGCTTTTTACAATAAACTGACGAAAATCTGACGAAATTATTACGGTCTTACATAGATTATATTACATCCACTTTTAGAGAAAAGATACAACTTTCTGTTGTGGGAAGAAAGAAAAGTATCTGTTTTTACAAAAATCTTTCATGAATTATAATGTTTACATAAACCGTAGTCGTTGTATATGGATCCGTACAAAAAAGAAAAGGAGAAGTTATTATGAGTATTTTAATGTTAATCGCTGCATTTGGTAGTGGCGCATTCGCAACAGCCATCGGTGGTGTTGAGTCCTTTATCCTTACTGGTGTATTTGCTATTGTAGGAACATGTCTCGGCCTTGCCGGAGCTGGTGACGCTGGCGCTTTTGTTACTGGTAATGTTGCATTTGGCATGTTCGGACCGCACATTGCATTCGCAGGTGCTGTAGCCGGTGCTGCTTATGCTAAGAAGGCTGGCAAGCTTGATAATGGTGCTGATATTATCACACCTGTTTCCAGCTGCAATGATCCCATGGCTCTTATCGTTGGTGGTATCTTTGGTGCTGGCGGCTACTTATTCAAAGCTCTCTTAGTTGACAACGTATTTGCTGGAACGATTTCTACCAAGCTCGTTACAGACGGTCCTGGATTCACAGTATTCTGTTCCGCAATCATTGCCCGTCTCGTATTCGGCGGCTCCATCAAGACCGGCGATGCTATTAAGAGTGAGGGCGCAGCATGGACAACATGCATTACAATTGGTGCTACATACTCCCTGATGACTGCAGGATTTATGGTTGGTGCCATTTCTCTGTTCCCGGATTACACAGATGCCATCCTTGGCAACTGGCCGGTACTTTGCTTCGGTATCGCTGCTGTAGGTCTTACCTTCGCATGTGGCGGACTTGCATTCTATGGCTGTCATCAGATCCTTCTTATTTCCGCTCTTGCAGCTGCTAAGGCTTATCCCTCCATGGGAGCAGGCGGAGCTCTCGTAGCTGGTGTTATCTTCGGTGTTATCGCTGCTATCATCAATGATTCTGAGACAGTATTCATGAACAGTGGTACAGTATCCCACATCGATGGTCCTGCTACAGCAATCTTCATCTCCACATTCCTCATCAATGCAATCTGGGGATAATCTGATTAGATAATTTCGGTGTATATTATAAGTTTATTGCTTCTGTCGGGTATATGAAGATTTCTTCATATCCCACAAAGAAATGCATGTACGGACCATACGCGCACAATTATGATATACGCATTAGAAATTTGCCGCCCGATTTAATCGGGCGGCTTTTTCTATTCCCGGTATAAGTCCATTGACCTTTTAGAGTCATTAAGGTTATAATGAATAAGGCTTAAAAAAACAAATCATCTTGATTAATTTCTAAAATCACTGAAATGGAATTGTTTCTACGGAGTATTTCTAAATGGACCTTCGTCAAATCGAATATTTCACACAATTGTATAACGATCTGAATATTACAAAGGCCAGTAAGAATCTTTTCATATCCCAGCAGGGTTTGAGCAAATCTCTGTCTAAGCTGGAAGCGGAGATCGGCCTTCCTCTTTTTAAAAGAAATGTTCAGGGCATTGTACCTACGGAAGCAGCTAAGCTCCTGTATTCTTCTTTTGAAAAGGTAACTGCTTCTTATTATGAGCTTCTGGATGAAATATCTCATGTCAAAGGAAGAAGAACTTTGAATATCGGGGCTCCGGAATTTTTCTCCATGTGCTTTGACAGAAATGAGTTCGGACTCTTTGAACGGGATCATCCGGATATTACTGTGAATTATCGTGAGATGCCTATCGATGAGATAACGCAGGATCTGTTATCGGGGAATCTGGACATTGGCTATGTCATTTCACCTGTATCGGATAAGTTAAAAACATATCTCAGTGTATCTGAGGAACCGGTATATGTCATTATGGATTCCAGACACAGACTTTCTAAAAGGGATTCCATTAGAATTAGTGACTTAAATGCTAATGTTCTTCTCTTTCTTTCCTATATTCCTGAAATAAACCGGAGGATTCAGCAGGAGGTGGAAAAGGCTGATCTGGAATACAGGGTGCAGGATGTAGTTTCTGCCAGCGAATTCATTGTAAGGATTCACGGAAGCTACCTGCTTGGTATCGGATCCAGGAAACTGTTTCAGTATTTTGACTTTCCGGACATTTGCTATGTTCCCCTTGTGCTTGATGACGGGAGTCATCTTTCTATTGAAACCAATCTTGTTTATGTGAATGGCAGAAACCTGACAGAGGAAGCCGTAGAGTATCTGGAATACAGAAGAGATAAAAAAACAGAGAGAGAAGAAGCAAAGTAGTTTTTACTGAAAGATTATTACCAGTAGGGAGGAAAGCAGATGGCAAAGAAAAAATACTTCTTTTTTGACATTGACGGGACACTTACTGATCGTTCTACGGGGAAGATTGTTCCTTCCGCTGCAGAGGCGGTAGAGAAACTGAATGAAGCCGGTCACTTTACTGCCCTTGCTACAGGAAGGGCTTTCTATAAGGCAGTCCCCTTTGCCCTTGAAAATCATTTTAAAAATATGGTCTGCAATGGCGGCCATGGTATTTATAAGGACGGTGAACTGAAAGAGAACCGTCCGATCGATTTTGAAAAGTCTCTTGCCATATATCGTCAGGCGAAAGAACTGGGTTACGGGATCGGTGTTGCTGTTGATGACTCTGCCAAGATTGTTATGGACTCCTTTGATTTTTATGATCAGGCAGGTATCCGAAAGGAACCTACTGTATATGTGATAGACAGTTCTTTTGATCCGGCTAATCTATCTGCGATTTATAAGATGTACATATCTATTCCTGCCGAGGAGGAGGACCGGCTTACCCTGAAGGATACGGTAGGTCACCTGCGATTTGAGCCGGAGTATCTTATGTTTCAGCCGGATGCCAAGAAAGAAGGAATTCTTCGCATGCTTGAATATGCGGAGGGATCGCCTGAAGATGTTGTGGTATTCGGAGATGATTATAATGACATGGTTATGTTTGATGATGCATTTTTCAAGGTTGCCATGGGTAACGGATGCCAGGATCTGAAGGATAAGGCAGATTACATTGCTGATACTAATGTCAATGACGGTATCTACAAGGCCTGTGAAGAGAACGGATGGTTTCTTCCTGTGACTTAGGAGAAGAAATTTACGGGAGTTGATGAATATGAGCAAAACAACATCTCACTACCTGCATAAGGATTCTGTATTCTACGGACGTTTTATTATCAAAAAGATTTTAAAAGAGGATGAAGTATTTATCACCTACGGAGCCGTGGATAAGCTTTGGAAAAAGAAAGTGGCCATTATGGAGTACTTTCCCAAAGCTCTGTGCGTAAGGGACGAATTGTTTGACCAGCTTGTGAAGCTGAAGAAATATGAGTTTCAGAAGGTCTTTTATGACCGCAGACAGGCGGTGCTGGATGCAGCCAGAGTCATGATGGATTTTCATCACCATAAGGGGCTGATGTCAGTTGGTCAGTATGTGGAGATGAATAACACCGCCTATATTATAATGGATTATGAGAGGTCCACGTCTTTCAGGGACTATATCGCACAGAAGGGAAGCCTGAATTGCGAAAGACTCCTTGGGCTTATGAAGCCTGTCTTTCTGGCGGTTGCCGACTTGCACAAGCATAAGATCCTGCATGGATATATCAGTTCAGAGACGGTACATATCACAGAAGAAGAAAGGCTTTATATCGATGATTTCGGAAGTGTTATCCCGGAGAGTGTTTACCAGGGAGAACACCGTCCAAAGCCATCGGATGATATTATGATGCTTGGAGCACTGGTCTATCAGGGCCTGACCGGTAATGAATATACCGGTCACAGTCCTCTGCCGCAGATCCGGGAAGATATGGAATACAGAGATATTCCCAAGCATGTGATTGAGGCTGTGGTTAAAGCCCTAAGTCCCAATGCATCGGAGCGTTATCAGACGGTAAAGAATTTTGCGGATCATTTATACGATGAATCCTTCATCGACCCGCAGAAGGACCAGAATGCCCAGAATACGAATTTCGGCAGTCAGACCATCTCTTCCGCAGCAAAAAGGGTAACCGGCAACAGGAACGGTACAGGAGCCATTCCCGACCGTCCTCTTCCTAAGAAGCCCAACCCTGTTTACGATCGGGGACTTTCCACCGCGGAAAGGCCCAAGACGATATGGGAGCAGGAGAGTATACCGGAGAAGCTTGTGGAAATCCTGGGGGGAAGATCTAAGGCCAGGAGTTCTCAGAGCCGGAAGAAAGCTTCCATCCAGAAGAAGAGACCTGTCACCAGGACTTCTGCTCCGGCCGGAAAAAGGGCACCGGCAAAGAAGCCGGCGCCGGTCAGTAAGACAGGGAATAAGCCGCCGAAAGCAAAACGGAATATTTTCCTGATCATTTTTATTATTATATTAATCTACAATGGATTATCGCTGTTGCTTTCCGGTATTATTTCTCATACCAGCCGTCATTACCGGGGAGGAGATGACGGAAATGACAACAAGCCCGGTATCAGCAGCCAGATTTCCTCGAGCAGTTTTGATACAGAACTGTCGCTAAAGAATTTTACTCTGCTTGGAGCAGATTATACAGGCCCGGTTAAGCTGAAAGATTTCACAGACCAGGGATGGACAATTCGTTCTCTCTATTATTTTGATGATAAGACGAATAAGGTGGAGGTTTCTCCCCGGGATCTCGCGGTAAAGGGCAGATACTATAATGCGGAATTAAAAAATGGGGATATTATTGAGACCCTGTTTGTCACGATTTCCACCTACCGCATGCCGGATGATGTAAGGATTCCACTGGCTGACCTCAATTGTACATCCATTAAGACATACAGTGTCAGCGATCTGGACTTCAAGGTCAACGGACTGGGAATCGGCAGCTCCGTGACGGATGTGGCCATGATTTATGATCTGGATCTTTCGGATCCGGAAGAGGTGACCTATCTGTTCATCAGGAATCAGACAGAGGACACCAAAATATACTTCAGCTTTACTGATAATACCTGCAGATATTTCTCAATCGATTATCCTGAGAATTATTAAAAGGATGAATAGAGATTGCTACAGTACTTTTACTAATTCCAGATCCTGATTAAGAAGGATGATGTCCGCATATGCACCAGGTGCGATTACACCGATTCGGTCCTTCATCCCGATGCTGGCAGCCGGATTAATCGTACATGCTTTCAGGGCAGTTTCTAAAGGTACTCCAAAGCGGACTGCATTGCGGAATCCGTCGGTCATGGGTGTGACGGAACCGGCGATGGTACCGTCCTCCAGACGGGCCTCGGCACCCTGTTTGAATACTTTTTGCCCACCCAGCTCTGAGAGACCGTCAGCAAGACCGCAGGCTCTCATCGAGTCACTGATGATGGCTACCCGGTCCGGTCCCAGCATGCGAAAAGTATTCCGGATCATGGAGGGATGGACATGGATGCCGTCACAGATCAGCTCCGCACAGACATGAGGACAGTCACCGGCAGCACCGGGGATACCGGGATTTCTGTGAAGCATGGGATGCATGGCATTGTAGAGGTGGGTGACATGGTCCGCGCCTTTGTCAAATGCACGACGGGCTGTATCATAATCACAGGCAGAGTGACCCAGAGAAATGTGGACTTTGTCTTTGCAGGATTCAATGAATTCATCGGCGCCGGGAAGTTCCGGTGCCAGCGTAACCAGGCGGACCAGACCGCCGCTGACATCCATAAGACGATCAAACATCCCGGGATCCGGATTCATAATATAGTCCGGATTCTGGGCTCCTTTTTTGCTGGCGGAAACATAGGGACCTTCCATGTTGATGCCGACGATTCTTGATGACGTGGGATCTCCCATGTCAGCAACTTTCCTGCAGTTGGAAAAGATATCTGTCAGGAGGTCTTCCGGATAAGTCATGGAAGTGGGGCAGAAAGAAGTGACCCCCTGCCCTTTAAGGAAGCGGCCCATAGCCAGCAGCCCTTCTTCTTTGGCATCGCAGACGTCGGCGCCCACCGCTCCGTGGACGTGGATATCGATAAAGCCGGGACAGACATAGAGGCCTCTGGCATCGATAACCTCCTGATCATTTTCCACAGGTTTTTCCAGGATGAGAGACCCGTCCGTGTAAACGTCTCTCTGGTGAAAAGACCCATCTTTTTCAAAGACATTTCCATTTTTTATAATCATATATTCGTCCTCCTTTTGACTCTTTTATACCATTATTTTTCACAATTATCCACTGTTCGATCATAAATAATAACGGGATGAATATGCCTTGAATATAGAGTGGTTTTCGATTATAATAATGTAGGTTTAATCCCTGACATTAGAATGTGAGAAGAAATATGAATAAGAAAAATAAAAGAAATATACTGACTTATTCGGGTGTCCGCATTGATCCCCTTCATCCTCAGCCGGAGGAGATTCGGATGGAAGATATTGCTCATTCCCTGGCTATGATGTGCCGGGCTAACGGACATTTTAAGAGCTTTCATTCGGTGGCTCAGCATTGCATCGAATGTGCCCAGGAAGCCCGGGCCAGAGGATACACGCCGGATGAGGTAATGTTTTGCTTCCTCCATGACGCGGCAGAAGCCTATCTGGGGGATTTTGTATCGCCGGTTAAGTATCGGATGGAAGAGTACCGAAGCGCCGAGCAGCAGTTATTAGATACGGTATATCTCAAATATGCAGGCAGACTGCCGGATGAGGAAGAAGAGAGGAAAGTCAAGCTGATTGACCGGGTTCTTTTATATTATGAATTTGAAGCCCTCATGGGAGTTCCCATCGGGGAGAAACCGGAGCTTCCCCTCCAGTCCGAGCAGAATTTTGAAGAGCTTCCCTGGAGAACCGTTGAAGAAGAGTATCTGGAGATGTTTCATCAGTTAAAAGAAGGTAAAGGGTAAATATGCCGTTTCAGATCATTAGAGAAGATATTACCAATATGGATGTGGATGCCATCGTGAATTCTGCCAATCCTAAACCAATGGTGGGTTACGGACTGGATACCATGGTCTATCAGAAGGCGGGATGGAAGAAGATTTTTGAGAAGCGCAAGGCGATCGGGGATATAGCCCCGGGACAGGCGGCCTATACTGACGGAGGCGACCTGAAAGCACGCTATATCATCCACGCTGTGGGACCGGCCTGGCAGGGAGGGGACCATCATGAGAGA
>CACXGS010000168.1 GCA_902767195.1 uncultured Lachnospiraceae bacterium
CCTGCTCCCAGGCATCCTCAAAGCTCTTTTTTAAATATGCATTTGGAAGATGATCCTCTGCAAATCCTACAAACCGCGGCCACGCCAAGAGTATGAGATTACGGATCATGTCGGATCCATAGAAGGGATTAATCCATTTTAACGGATACTTCTTTACACAGGTATGGAAATCAAAATCTCGATTAAGATATTCAACATCATTCAGGAAATACATGAATAGTTTGGTTCCATAGCCATTCTTCTTTATCACATCCGTCGGCACCGGGTTCATAATTGCGCTGTCACAGGGAAGTCCTCTTCTAAAAAAATGATCAGGTTTTACCGGTGCAATCAGGAAAGTATCATCATTAAAATAGACGAATCGTTCACTTAGTCCCTCTATCCTATGAATGTTCAGTTCGATAGGGTTGGCGCTGAATGCCGGTCTGTACTCCTCCGGAAGATAGTCTTCGTGCCTTACAATTCTCAGTTTTGGATGATCCCGCTTCAACCACTTCGGTGGTTCCTGATCACAAATGAACCACACATATCTTACCCATGGCGCAAACTTTTCCACCCCCCGAAACCAGTAACGCAGAAGATCCCAGTCCCGGTATCTCATCTCCCGGCCATCACTGGAGGATATCCCGAGGCATTTATCTTTTCTGGCTCTCCATTCCGGGTCGTTTCCGTCAACCCAGGGGATGACAAAATCAATAGGCTCTTTCATCTTTTTCACCGTTGTAACGAATCACACTTATATCTTCTTTACACATTTTTTCTCGCTCATAGCAAAAGCCTTACCGTTGTACTCTGCACCGCGTCCTGATACCTATATCCCATAAAGCTTCCTAATGGCAGCCTCTAAAGACTTGATGCCATAACCGGCTTCCTCGACAACAGTTCTAGCATTAATCCTTTTTTGCAACGGATTTGGTTTCTCTCCGGCAATTTTTTCAGCCCACTTGTCCGGGCCATGATCGACAGGAAGGTGTGTTACTCCATCTGTAATGTCCACCTCGGTGGTGATATTCGTTGACAATATGCATTTAAGCCCTGATGTCTGCGCCTCTATAGAACTGATAGGGAATCCTTCTCCCAACAGGCTCGGCATGAGAAACCAGTCCATCGCTGAAAGCCAGCTGGCGACGTCATCCGTCTTTCCATACATGATGATATCATTCTCCAGTCCTAAAGCACGGATTTTGCTGCAAAGACGGTCTTTCAGACTTCCAATTCCAAAAATAATGAGCTTTGGCATTATATTTTTTGCTTTTAACTGCGCCATGACATCGATCAGGAAGGTATGATTCTTCATGTCTTCCAGATACCCAACGGCTCCGAGCAGCAACTGCCCCTCCTCCATGCCCAGTTCATTACGCCTTAACTGTCTGGCCTTCTCATTATAAGCAAACCTGTCCGTCTGAATCGCATTTGGAATAATTATCCATTTTTTACTGTCAAGGATTCTCTGTCCAAACATATACCTTATTGCATTGCTGGAACATCCCACGTATAAAGTGGCCGTTTTCCTGATATAGATTCTTAACAGCTCATGTATTATCTTTTTCAGCCGGCCGGCATAAAATTCTCCATGTCCATGAGAAATACGTACCGGCACCTTTGCCCTTTTAGCTTCCGCTAAAACAAGAGATGTAAATCCAAGCACAGAAGAATTGATGTGAACAATATCATAGTCTTCCTTGAGTATTTCTCTTAAATCCTTTTTGACAGCTTCTCGGTTTTTCTTATCTGCGCTCGTGCCATTCGGGTCATGATTTCCTATCACAAGCCTGATGCCATTTTTCCTGAATTCTTTTTCCAGCGCAGTGTCTCCCACTCCAAGCCTGAAATAGACTGTGATAGTCGAGTCCGGAAGAATCTCTGCAAGAATTTTAGTCCACTGAAACAGAAACAGGCATATGCCGGCGCGGCCCAAACTGCCCTCGTTCACTAACAGTATCTTCATCCTTACCTCTTATCCCCACTATGCAGGATCACACTTGTTTCTTCTCTGGTCAGTTTCCTGCCCATACGCATTAATATTCTGGTCGGAGAAAAGCAAAAACGAAGGGCAATAACGAGTAATTCCCGGTTTCGAGGCATTGCATGAGGTGAAACCAAGTCCTTCCAGTGCTCTTTTAATTCGGCCCGCCACTTCCGCAGTTCTCCTGCATACTTCCTGTCCAGTGCTTTGTCATCCACAAGAATCAGCCTGGTGATCATGGTGAAGTCAGTCCGCCAACGATTGTACTGAGCCATAGGAAGCAGATCCGGCCGCTTTTCCCTCATGATCTCCACAACTTTGTCCCATACTCTTTGTACATCCAAATCCCGATCACTAAAACCAACCCGTGTAAGACTTTCAGGGTTCTGATAGTAAAGGTACATGGGTGCTGTAGTCTCCACCACCCTTTTTACTCCAAGGAATGTCTGACAGGTAATCAGAACATCCTCGCCCTGGCATATTCCATCCGCTTCAACAAACTCCTGCACTAATTCTCTCTTATAGAGCTTATTGATGTAAGAAACAAACTCCTGAGTCTTCCACTTCATAATACGGAGCCACATCTGATCAGATGTTGATGTCTTTACAACCGGATGATCCGGCGTGGGAATCTGGATATGGTAATCGTCAATTTCAACAAGTCCACCAATGGCTGCATCCGCAGCTTTATCTTCCAGAAGACCCGCCAGCATATCAAGTGAATTTGGGCAGTAGCGGTCATCCACGTCAATAGTTGTCACATAGGAAGCCTTGGCAGCCTTCATTCCCGTTGTTCGGGCCATATATGTACCATGGTTTTCCGTGTGGATGACCCTGATCATCTTATTCTCTTCCGCAAGTTTCTCTGCGACAGAAAGCGTCTGATCTGTCGATCCGTCATCCACAATGATTATTTCCGATACACGCTTTCCTGCGCTATTTACAGATTGAACGCAGGATTCAAGC
>CACXGS010000169.1 GCA_902767195.1 uncultured Lachnospiraceae bacterium
ATAGTCGAGTCTTGAGACAACAAGCATCCCGACAACTCCCGCCGCGGCAAAGAATCCCTGCCTCTTCAGCCAGTGGGCTGTGTCTCCGTAGAGCATACTTCCCCGATAGGAGCTGGTGGAAAAGAGGATAACCAGTCCAAAGCCCAAAAGGAAGAGCACAAGGAAGAGGGTGGTATAATCCATGGCATGAGCCCGGTCTTCCTCCCGTATTATTCGATTGCCTGCGCTTCTTCTGGCTCTGTTTCTCGCCATAACATTTACTCCTTGAATTGATTGACAATATCTTTAAAAATATGTCCTCTTTCTTCGTAATTCTTAAACATTCCCCAGCTGGCACATGCCGGAGAAAGCAGCACTGCATTGCCCGGTTCAGCCAGATCTCTGGCTTTCTTTACTGCCTCCTCAAAAGAAGACGAACGAACGATATGGTCAAACCCGTGCTTTCTTGCTGTCATCTCAATCTGGTCGGCTGTCTGCCCCACAAGGACCAGCCAGCGAACCTTGTCGCCAAAGGATTCAATCCATTCATCGTAGGTCGACTGTTTATCGTAGCCGCCTCCGATCAGAACCACCGGTTTGGTCATGGCTTCCACAGCACGAATGGCTGCATCCGGATTGGTCCCCTTGGAATCATTGTAATAATCAACGCCTCCTACCGTCCGCACATACTCGATTCTGTGTTCTACGGCCCGGAAAGCACATACGGCATCCCGGATTCTGGGAACCGGAACCCCCATGTAATAGCCGATTCCGATAGCCGCCAGGATATTCTCGTAATTGTGGACCCCCAGCAGATGGATCTCATCCACGGTGCAAACGGGGATCCTTCTTCCGTCCGCACAGATCACAAAGCAGTCATCTGCCAGATATATACCTTCATCAAGCTTCTCCTTCCGGCTGAACATTACCGGACGGGCCGGTGTGTGCTCTGCCATCTCCCTGGTAACGGGATCATCATAATTAAGGAGAATCACCTGATCTTTTGTCTGATTCTTTGAAATGGACAGCTTGGTCTGACCATACACTTCCATAGTTCCATGACGATCCAGATGATCCGGTGTCAGATTCAGTACCGCGCTGACATCCGGCCGGAAGTCGATCACTGTCTCCAGCTGGAAACTGCTGATCTCCGCGGCGATAACACTGTCCTCTCCAGTGTCCAGAGCAACCGATGTGTAGGGGATTCCGATATTGCCCACCACAAAAACAGAAGAATAGTATTCTTTCAATATTTCTCCCACCAGAGCGGTGGTGGTTGTCTTTCCGTTTGTCCCGGTGATGGCTGCCGTCTTTCCCCGGGAGAAATAGCTTGCCAGCTCAATCTCTCCCCAAACAGGCTTGCCTCTGTCGTAAAAGCTTCTCGCAATATCACTGTTTACGGAAATACCGGGACTTAAAACCAGCATGTCATAGGAATCTGCCAGCTCCGGTTTGTACGCTCCAAGTTCCAGTGTCAGCCTGGTTCCCTCAGGGAGCTTTTCAAGAAGCTGCTCCCGGTTAAGCTGTTCATTTCCATCGTAAATTGCAACAGGGATTCCTTTTCTGGCGAGGAGACCCGCCGCACCGATTCCACTGACACCGGCCCCGGCTACAAGTATTTTTTGTTGATCCAGTTTCATGATTGTTGTATCCTCCTGCTAATATCTCCTGTCTGCATTCTCTCTATATCGGACTGTTCTCTGCCATGAGATACCATGAGATCTCAAAATGCAAGCATCCCGATCAGACCGAGAACAGCGGTAACGATCATAAAGATTGTCACTACCTTTGTCTCGGGCCAGCCCCCCAGCTCAAAATGATGATGGATGGGTGCCATGCGGAATATTCTTTTTCTGGTCCGCTTAAAATATGCCACCTGGATGATGACAGAGATTACTTCAATAAAATAAATAAAGGCAATCAACGGAATATAGAAGGGCATCCTCAGCATGTATGCCGTGGAGGCCACGAAGCCTCCCAGTGCCAGAGATCCGGTATCACCCATAAAGATCTTAGCCGGGTAAGCATTATAACACAGGAATCCCAGCAGGCAGCCGATCATGGCTCCAATCACCGGATGGACCTCCCCGCCCACATGGAAGGTGAGGGCTATCAGAAAGATCGAAATAACCACGGTGACGCCGGAAGCCAGTCCGTCCAGACCATCTGTGAAATTCGATCCGTTGGCCGTACCGATAAGGACAAAGATCAGAATCGGGCCATATAACCAGGAGAGGTCAATCATCTGTCCTGCAAAAGGCAGGTAGACTTTTGTCCCCATGCCGGAGAAGCGGATCATGTAAAAGGCGAAAGCCCCGGATACCAGCAGCTGACCAAGGATCTTCTGAAGAGCTGTCAGTCCCAGATTTCGCTTCATCACTACCTTAATATAGTCATCCAGAAATCCCACCAGGGCAAAACCCAGGGTAACCAGCAGGATAGGGATAATCCTGGGATAGTCTCTGACATAAAACAGGGATCCCGCCAACAGGCCCAGCAGGAAGAGCACACCTCCCATGGTGGGGGTTCCGGACTTCTTCTGATGAGATTCCGGCCCTTCCTCCCGGATGAATTGTCCAAACTTCAGCCGGTGCATATATTTGATGGTTGCCGGCCCCGCAGCCAGGGTCACGGCAAATGCAATGAGTGCCGGTATGGCAACTGTTCGATCCATGTCCATTCCTCCTGTTATCATTTCTTTTTCGGTTCTATATTGAGGACATCAACGATCTCCTCCATACACTCCCGCTCCAGGGTAACTGCCAGTCCGGCATTATCCTGATGTTTTATATGGGGTTCATCTATCACAACATAAATCACTACCCGGGGGTTCTTCACCGGTGTGAATCCGATAAAGGAAACACAGTAGTCCTTTTTATTTCTCGGTATTTTTTCCGCTGTACCGGTCTTGCCGCCGATACTGTATCCCTCGATCTGGGCCTTGACACCGGTTCCGGTCTCCACGGTCTCCTTCAGGTAACTCCTGAGGATCTCTGACGTGTCCTCCGAAATGGTGGTCCTGACCAGGGTCTTGTTGATATTCTCCACCACGTCCCCGTTCTCGTTCTGAATCTGCCTGACTATATGGGGCTGATAATAATAGCCGCCGTTGATCAGAGAACAGAAAGCGGATGCCATCTGCAGCATGGTGCAGTTGAAGTTCTGGCCGAAAGAGTTGGTGGCGATGGTCGCCCTGCTGGAGAAGTTCTCCGCATTATATACCAGGTTGTCCGTCCTGGCTTCACCCGGAAGATCGATCCCGGTCTTCCTTCCGAAACCGAAACGGTTCTGGTAGGCATAAAATATATTCTCTCCTTCTTTGAAGGCAATATTCATCATAGCAACGTTACAGGATTTTGCAAGAGCATTTTTCAAAGAAAGATCTCCGTGAACATGGGAACAGTGAATAACACGTCCTCCTACCTGCAGGCCGCCGCTGCAGTAAAATGTCTTCTTCGTAGACAAAGTCCCGCTCTCCAGGCCGGTAGCCACGGTGAAACTCTTGTAAGTAGATCCCGGCTCATAGGTATTACTGATCACCGGGTTTCTCCACAGGGCAAAAAATCCGTCGAACAACTTCATCTTTCCCTTTTTGATCCTCTCGGTCTCACTCATGTTGGGATCGTCTTCCACTTCCCCGGACTCCACTTTCTTGGTGTAGTCTTCCATCTTTTTGATCTCATTCTCATTATAAATCATGTGAAGATAATCATCGTCCATGGGAGTGTTCAGATCAAAAGGATTGGAAGAGGCCATAGCCAGAACTTCCCCGTTATTGGGATCCATGACCAGGATGCTGGTACCCTCACTTCCGATCTTCTTATCATAATTCTTCAGCTTCTTCTCGATGATCTGCTGAATCTGAAGATCGATCGTACTTACCACAGAGAGACCGTTCACAGGATCTTTGACCGCTTTCTCAAGATTCAGGGTCTGGTCAAAGTAAAAATAATTCCTTCCGTTGATCCCGTTCAAAGTGTGGCTGTAGGCCTGTTCGATCCCCCAGTTGCCCACATTGCCGCTGGAAGTAAATCCAAGGATCCTGCAGGCAAGACTGTGGTAGGGATATACCCGCTTATAACTCTCCTCAAAGGAAATGCCCTCAATCCTGGAGGCCTGCCGGATCTTCTCTTTCTCCTGCTCGGATTTCCCTTCAGGATTCTCCTTTGCCATCTCCTGGAACTTCATAAAATCTGACACTTCATCATAGGTCATATTCTTCTTGAACACTTCATAGTAGGAGTTGGGGTTGGATTCGATCACGGTGCGAAGTTCGTTCGCATTAAACCCGAAGTATTCCACCAGGCTGTTGATGATCAACTCTTCATTCTTCCCTTTATGGTCAAGAATATTCTTGGGCTCCAGCACCAGGGCATACAGCTTCTCATTGGTCGCGAGGATATTCTCATCGCGGTCATATATTTTCCCCCGTTCATAGGGAATGATTGTGCTTTCGTTCTTCTGACTGGAGAGGACCATAGTCTCGTACTTCTTACCCCGGTCCACATTCAGATAGACCAGCCGTACCACTAAAATGAAAAAGAGGCTCATGAAAACAATGAATACGAACCCCAATTTCCCTCTCATCTGTATAGTTAGACGCTGAAAGCTGTTTCTTTTCTTCGCCACACTAACACCTTATTTCTTATTTGTATTGATCCGTCGGTACTGTCTGAAGTAATCATTCTCACCCGTGGTGTAATAAATGATATTCCCGGTTTCGGGATATCTCATCTTCAGCTTCTTCTTGGCATAGTCTTCCACCTGTTCCAGGTTAATCGCCTTATCTACTTCCGCCTTAAGGGCATTCTTCTTCCCCACCAGGGATATATTCTCAGACTTCAGATCGTAAATATCCTGCTGCATCCTATTGATCTTGGCCTTCTCGGATACATAAAAAATACAGGCAAAGAAGCAAAGCATTACTGCCGTCAGCACGACCACCGTATACTTCCAGTCAAATTCGAGGAACCATGCCTTATGTCTGGCCACAACCTCCGCATCCCGGGCAGCCTTCTCCTGCTCTCTCCGGCGTATGGTTCTCTCAGTAACCGGACGGACTGTCTTAACAACAACCCTGGTTGTATTGTCATCGGACCCTGCCTTCCGGATCTTCACCTTGCCGGAAGAAGACTTCACCACCTTCTCGGCAGCAGGTCTGGCCCGCCTCTTAAGAGGCTGGGTCCGGGTCTTTGTCCGGGGCTTACTGCCTGTCCGGACCTTATCGCTCCGGCCGGTTCTCCTCTGAACTGTATGGGCATCCGTCTTCAGTTTCCTGGCATTACTTCCGTATATATATTCATATCGTTCATTGGTATTCTTCAGTGCCATCTTTATTCCTTTCATCCGATTCCCATGGGGACACCCTCATCTCCATGAGTTCAACACTTCTCAAATACTCTGAGTTTCGCGCTCTTTGACCGGCTGTTCTCTTCTCTTTCCTTTTCTCCCGGAACCAGAGGCTTCCTGGTGATCACCCTGCCCTTTGAAACCTTTCCGCAAACACATACCGGAAACTCCGGCGGGCAGGTACAGGGATTCTCACAGTTCCTGAAAATCTTCTTAACAATGCGGTCTTCCAGAGAATGGAAGGTAATGACGCACAGCCTCCCTCCCGGCTCCAGAAGATCCACCATATCTTCCAGGCTGTCTGACAAAACTGTCAATTCCTGATTGAGCTCAATCCGCAAGGCCTGGAAAGTCTTCTTGGCGGGGTGTCCGCCTTTTGCACGGACCCTCCCGGGTATGGCAGCCTTGATGATCTCCACCAGCTGTCCTGTCGTCTCTACAGGGTTCTTCTCCCTGGCCTGCACAATATGCTTGGCTATGTTCTTGGCGAACTTGTCTTCCCCGTAATCTCGGATCACATGGTAGAGATCGGACTCGCTGTAGCCGTTAACGATGTCTGCCGCTGTCCGCTCCTGACGCCGGTCCATCCTCATATCCAAAGGAGCATCCTCACGGTAGGTAAAGCCCCGGTCCGGCTGATCCAACTGCCAGGATGAGACACCCAGATCAAGGAGGATCCCGGTTACCTTATCGATCCCCAGATCTCTGAGAACCCGAGGCATCTCGGAATAATTACTCCGAACGATGGTAACCCGGTCTTCATAGGGAGCCAGCTTCATGGTGGCCGCCTTTATGGCATCCTCATCCTGATCGATGCCGACCAGACGCCCTGCAGGTCCCAGCCTTCCGGCGATTGCAAAGGAATGGCCGGCACCACCCAGGGTGCCGTCCACGTAAGTCCCGTCCGGCTTCGGATCGAGATACTCTATCACTTCATCTAACATGATCGGCTTATGTGCAAATTCCATCATCTAAAAGTCAAGGCCTCCGGCAATATCCTCGATGGATTCATCATTATCATTCTGGTAGGTTCTGTACTGCTCTGTGGACCACAGCTCGATCCGGTCTGTCACTCCGAGGACGGTCACATCCTTATCGATCATGGCAAAATCCCTGAGCACCGGCGGGATCAGAAATCTTCCCTGCTTATCTGCCTCACACTCTACAGAACTGCCGATGAAATAACGAACCAGCCGTCTGGCATCCCTGGAGGAGGTAGAAAGCCCTTTCAGCTTCTGTGAAAAAGCTTCCCAGGCATCCGGTGTATATATAAAAAGACACCCATCCAGTCCTTTGGTCAGGAAAAAGCGGGAACCCAGTTCCTCACGAATCCTTACCGGGAGAATGAGACGCCCTTTGGCATCCAGTCCATGCTGATATTCACCCTGAAACATTCTCCCTCACCTTCTTCCACCTGAATGGGCTTTCACTACACTTTTGTGGCACAAAACGACACTTTGCTCCACAAAACCATTTTATATGATACAGAAAGAGAATGCAACTTTTAATTCTTACACTTTTTTAACACTTCGTAAGACATTCGTAAGAAACAAAAATCCCGGCAGGTTTATCACCTGCCGGGCCAAAATCTCGCTTAAAACTATTTCATAAAGTCTTTGTAGATGGGAAGCACAACCTCCGGCTTATCGTACATGACGATCTCGCCTCCGTGGAGCCAGATAATCTGGTCACACAGGTCTTCAAGAGTGGTCATACTGTGGGATACGATTACCACGGTACGATCCCGCTTGGAGATCAGTTCCTTCATCTTGTTGTAACTCTTTTTTCTGAACTTCTGATCGCCGACACTCAGCACCTCGTCGATCAGCATGATCTCTGTCTCCAGAACCGCGGTAATGGAGAAGGCCAGCTTGGAGTACATACCACTGGAGTAGGTCCGCACCGGCTTGTCGATAAAGTCGTCCAGTCCTGCAAAGTCCATAATCTCATCCATCTTCTCAAGAATAACCTTCTTGGAGAATCCCAGGAGCATACCCGAGAGGATAATGTTCTCCCTGCCTGTCAGGTCTGCCTTAAAGCCTACTCCGATGGACAGAAGGGAAATCGAATGACCGTGAAGGTCGATCTCTCCGGAATCCGCAGAGAAAATTCCCGCGATGGCCCGGAGCATAGTGGACTTGCC
>CACXGS010000170.1 GCA_902767195.1 uncultured Lachnospiraceae bacterium
CTACATCATGGACAAACTGTTAACCAAACATGTTATCTAATGGAAAAGGAATGTGGTGAATAGAATGAATATTTCAGAATATAAAGGTGTATTTATTTACGCTCAGCAGGTTGACAATAAGATTGACAACATTGCTTTCGAGCTGCTTGGAAAAGCAAAAGATCTTGCTGCAGACATAGAGACGAAGGAAGTAACCGCAGTATTGCTTGGTGACGGTGTTACAGGACTTGCTGATAAGTTAGCAGAGTACGGCGCTGACAGAGTGATCGTTGTGGATGATCCTGAACTGAAAGAATACAGGACAGAGCCTTATACAATCGCCCTTACCGAAGTAATCAATAAATATAAGCCGGAGATCATGCTGGTTGGTGCTACAGCCATCGGCCGTGACCTTGGCCCTCGTGTTTCCGCACGTGTTGCTACCGGTCTTACTGCTGACTGTACTGTACTTGAGATTGGTGAGTTCAAGGCACGTGGAGATGATGAGCCTCGTCAGGGACAGCTTCTTATGACCCGTCCTGCCTTCGGTGGAAATACCATCGCAACCATCGCATGTCCGAACCATCGTCCGCAGATGGCTACAGTACGTCCGGGCGTTATGCAGAAGAAAGACAAGATTCCGGGAGCTAAGGCTGAGGTTATCGTAGAGAAAGTTGATCTTACACCGAACTCCAAGTTTGTTGAGATTCTTGACATCGTTAAGAGTGTATCCACAACAGTTGACATTGCAGAGGCTAAGATTCTTGTATCCGGCGGTCGTGGAGTAGGATCACCTGAGAACTTTGCCATGCTCGATGATCTTGCAGCAGCCATCGGTGGAACTGTTTCCTGTTCCCGTGCTGTTGTTGACAGCGGATGGAAACCCAAAGATCTTCAGGTTGGACAGACCGGAAAGACCGTTCGTCCTCAGGTTTATTTCGCAATCGGTATCTCCGGAGCAATCCAGCATGTAGCCGGAATGGAAGAGTCCGATATCATCATCGCGATCAACAAGGATCCGGATGCTCCGATCTTTGATGTAGCAGATTATGGTATTGTCGGCGATGCTCTTAAGATCGTTCCGAAGCTTACTGAGGCAATCAAGGCTCAGGCTGAGAAATAAAGCATACTGCTGAAAAATTACATAATATTAAAGTACGAAAGAGGATTACGTTATATATCGTAGTCCTCTTTTTTATGCCTGTTCATTTGTCGCTTCCAACGAACAATATGTCAAAAATTAACATTTCTGACAGAAAATGTGTTATAGTGCTTCTTGTAACGGATTGTATTGTTGCATCCCGGTCCCGGTAAAGATATCTGCCTGGACCGGGCAAGTGACAGAAAGGAGGAGCATATGTCACAGATGATTATTTCCATTTCGGAACTGCAGACGAAGAAGAATACACTGGAACCACTGGCTGCAACCTTTAAGAAGAAGCTTGATGAGTATAACAGCATCGGCAACCGGCTGCACGGTATGTGGGAAGGGGAAGCCCAGGCCGAATATATGAAGAAGTTTAAGCTGGATATTAACAAGCTTATTGAATTGTACAATCTGATCATGTCCTTTATACGGATCCTTCAGAAGATTATCGAGCTGTACCGGTCTATGGAACAGAAGAGTCTGGCGATCAGCAGCAGCTGATATTGGCAGATATACTTGTAGTGATTCATTATATTCATTTTTATCGTTTGTTTAAAGAAAGGAGGCAGACATCTTTATGCCAGATATTATCAAGGTTACGCCAGAGGAGCTTGGATCAACGGCAGAATCTTTCCGCACATCCGGCCTGTTGCTTCACAGTATAGCCATGCAGATGATGGACACAGTGAACGGGATCAGTCCTTCCGTATGGACCAGCGAAGCTGCCGGTTCTTATCTCAGTAAGTTTAAAGGATTGCAGGCAGACATCAGCAAGATGGACCAGATGATCAACAAGCAGTCGAACCATTTGAGAGCTGTGGCGGAGAATTATAAGGGAATGGAATCCCAGGCCCACGTTGCGGCATCTTCGCTGAGGAATAATATTCTTTCCTGAGCATCTTCTGCCGGGGCAATTTAGAAGGATGCAGAAGCTGTAAGGTAAAGTCAGGGAAAGGCGGTATCGATGATTTCGGTATATATGTCCTGTTATGAATTGTGTGAAGCACATATAATGGAAGATATGCTGAATGATGTGATGATTCAGTTTGGAGAAGAACAGACAGCATCAGACCTGCATTCCGTGGAAGCGTGTTTCAGGGACCCTGTTCTGGGAATTCCGGAAATTATCATATATGAACTGAGGAACTCGGAAGACTTCAGGAGACTGCATGAGTTAAGGAATCTTTTTCCTGCAGCTCAGCTGATGATGATTAATCGAAGCAGGATCCCTTCTCTTAAGCTGCTCGAGCCGGGAATCAATCCGGCTGTCCTGACAGATGATTTCCCTGACAAGGCAAGTCTGAAGGGGCTGATGCGTGAGATGGTCATGAGAATATACAGGGATCGGGAAGAATTATCTATAAGAGACCGCCTGCTGATCAAGCAGGGAGATGAGTTAATTATTCTCCGATATTCTCAGATTATGTATATTGAAGCCAAGGATAAATATATCATTGTTCATTTTCGGAAAGGCAGTATATCATACAGGGATACACTGAAGACTCTGGAGAGAAAGCTGCCCCCCTGCTTTGTAAGATGTCATCGAAGTATCATAGTGAATCTCCTGTTCGTGTCCAAAGTCCATCTGTCTATGAGACATATAACCATGGAGGACGGAACCCTTGTTCCATTGTCCAAGTCCTATAAGAATAAGCTCAGTGCCGAATTAATATCAGGCCTCATGGATTGACAGTTGACCCTTAAGACGGGCAATGGTAAAATATAGCCATCACTTTTCCTGAGAAAGAATCATGTTAAGGAGGCCTTTATGAGCTATATTAAAGATTATGCACAGAAACTTATTACAGCAGAGGAAGCAGCGAATATAGTGAAGTCCGGTGACTGGGTTGATTACGGATGGACGACAGCGACTCCGATTGCAGTAGACCATGCGCTGGCAGCTCGCTATGAAGAGTTAGAGAATGTTAATTTTAGAGGCGGCATCCTGATGTGGGAACCGGAGATTTTTAAAGTCGATAATGTAGCAGATCATTTCACCTGGAATTCATGGCATCTGGGAGGGCCTGAGAGACGTGCTTCCAAGAAAGGCTTTGTCTACTATTCTTCCGTAAAGTATTCTGAGCTTCCACGCTATTATAGAGAGAATATCGGGCATATTGATGTAGCGATCTTCCAGGTAGCCCCCATGGATAAACATGGTTTCTTTAATTTCGGACCGAATGCTTCTCATATGAAGGCAGTCTGTGAAGTTTCCGATGTGATTGTTGTTGAAGTGAATGAGAATATGCCCCGCTGCCTTGGCGGATTTGAGGAAGCGGTTCATATCTCGGATGTAGATTACATTGTAGAAGGAGATAACCCTGCCATCGCTGAACTGGGAGCAGGTGCACCTCCTACCGATGTGGACAGAGCGGTTGCCCAACTGATCGTTGAGGAGATTCCAAACGGTGCTTGCCTGCAGCTTGGTATAGGCGGTATGCCGAACACAGTAGGGGCCATGATTGCTGAATCAGATCTTAAAGATCTGGGTGTTCACACAGAGATGTATGTTGATGCCTTTGTTGATATTGCAAAGGCCGGTAAGATTAACGGATCAAAAAAGAATCTGGATCGCGGTCGCCAGGTATATGCTTTCGGTGCAGGTACCAAGAAGATGTATGATTATCTGAATGATAATCCGGAATGTATGAGTGCGCCGGTGGATTATACCAACAGTGCCAAGACCGTTTCTCAGATCGATAACTTTATTTCTATTAATAATGCTGTTGACATTGACCTTTTCGGTCAGGTCAGCTCCGAGAGTTCCGGTTTTAAACAGATCAGTGGAGCCGGTGGACAGTTGGATTTCGTGGAGGGCGCCTACCTTTCCAAAGGTGGCAAGAGCTTTATCTGCTGTTCCTCTACCTTTAAGATGAAAGACGGAACGATTGCATCAAGAATACGTCCGACATTAACACCTGGCACAATCGTGACAGATACCCGTGCCAATACCAATTATGTGGTAACAGAGTTCGGAAAGGTGAACCTGAAAGGAAAGTCAACCTGGCAGAGGGCAGAGGCACTGATTAGTATTGCTCATCCTGATTTTAGAGATGAGTTGATTAAAGAAGCAGAAAAAATGAATATCTGGAGAAGATCAAACAAATAGATCTTTTTACACTCTGATATATATACATGATAGAGATTAAAGCGGGGCCGCAGAGCGGCCCTGCTCCGGGAACAGCGAAAAGACCTGGTACGAAAGAGAAGGAAACAATCTTTTGTGTCGGGTCTTTTTTTGTGGAATCGTGATGCATAGCCTTGTTTAAAGACAGAGGGAAAGACATGGAAAAATACAAAATGTGGCCATTGGTAAGAGTGGGAAGAGGTGACGAGAATGATATTACATTACCATGGAATCAGTATATTTCCAGGAAGCACTGCATTCTCTATTATGAGGACGGAAGAGGCCGGATAAAGAATCTGAGCAGGAATGGACTGTATGTGAATGGAGAATTCTGCGAAGATAACAGAGATCTCCACTACGGGGACAGCATATCCTTATTTGGATACAAGATGGTTTATCTGGGAGAGATTCTTGGGGTCAGCTATCACAGAGATTCCCTGATTCAGCTTGAGAAGAAGCAGAATAGAAATACGAGGCTGCAGTGTGTGGAAAAGAAGCCGGCCTTGTTTCATCGGTCTCCCAGGAATATGCAGTATTTTTCCTTTGATCGGATTCTGATTGAAAAGCCGCCGGAAATGCCAAAAGAAAGGCGGGATTCCGGTATTACTATTGTGGGTCCCATGTTTACCATGATGATACCTATGATGACAGGAAGCCTTTTTATGATATATGCAGCTTATCATGCCGGAGAGAAAATGGCACTCAGCATGTTCTCCGGAATTGTCATGGCAGCCGTATCCGGAATGTGTACGATTATATGGGGCCTTGTTCAGAGATTTCTTTCCGTAAGGAACAGCCGGCAGGAGAGAGAGGAGCTCATCGGGGATTATTTGGAATATCTTTCAAGGGTTCAACACTATATAGAGGATCGGTATAATTCTTATCGCACTCTTTTGAATGAGAGGTATCCCGGGACATGGTGCTATTTAAAGGGCAGCAGTTCCTTTTCCTCTCTGTGGAACCGCAATCCGGATCATAAGGACTTTCTTTTATGCAGAGTAGGTATCGGAGATCAGCCTTTTCCCCAGGATATCGAAATTCCTTCGGAAGATTTTCGAAATTACGGGACCTATCTCTGGGATAATATCCGGGAAGTAAAAAGCAGATATCAGACTATGTATAAGATTCCCATACTGATCGATCTCAGGCATAATATGCAGATTGGATATGCGGCGCCGGAAGAATCGCGGCGTATGGATTTTCTGCGAAGTCTTTCTTTGCAGATTGCGGCAGCCCATTGCTATACGGAGGTGAAGATGGTTTTTGTTTTCAACCGGTCTGTTCTGGAAGACAAAGATAAGATGATGGGCTTTCGCTGGCTTCCGCATGTTTGGGATTCGTCAGGAAAGACAAGATATATAGCATCCAACCGTGAGGAGGCGAGAGATCTGTTCTGTCAGTTGGAGGAGATTTTTCGGGAAAGGAGAAATCAGAAGAGACAAAGGGGAGGCAGTCGGTTCCTTCCCCACTTTGTTGTCTTTATATTAGAGTCGGAATATCTGGAAGGAGATTTGCTGGAGCAGTATTTTCAGAGACAGGGGCAAACAGAGAAAGGCAGCGGGAAGGAGAGTCTGGGGCTGACGGGGATATGGATTGCAAAAAAACGTGAGAATCTTCCAAATTCCTGCAGCTATATCCTGGAGAATAATGATAGTTTTTGCGGCTTGTATTCTTTTGAGGATCATGGTGCAGAGAGAAAGGAGATTGTTTTTGATAAAACTGATCCGGATGATTATGAGAAGTTTGTAAGAGGCTTATCCGGGGTTAAGGTTGCGGAAGTTGAGATTAACCGGGATATCCCCGAGAAGATTTCCTTTTTTCAGATGTTTGATGTGAGAAAAGAGGAAGAACTTGATATTATCGGCAGATGGGGAGAGAACAGGGCTTATGATGGGCTGCGAACGCCTGTGGGTTTTGGGGCAGGTTCTCAACCCTGTTATCTTGATATCAGTGAGAAATGTCACGGGCCTCATGGCCTGGTTGCAGGGACAACCGGCTCCGGGAAAAGTGAGATGCTTCAGACCTTTATTCTCTCTGTGGCTGTTAACTATAGTCCGGTTGATGTGAATTTTTTTATTATTGATTATAAAGGTGGCGGAATGGCGGATTTTTTTGAGACCCTTCCTCATCTGTGTGGTCACATATCGAATCTCTCCGGAAACCTGATCAAAAG
>CACXGS010000171.1 GCA_902767195.1 uncultured Lachnospiraceae bacterium
ACATTTTTCCCGCTGTATATTTCATTTCCCAGATCCAGGAAAGTATTGGAAAAGTCCCTTCGGAACTGATCGTTCTTTAATAAATAGGGAAACAGGGGATCTGTTTCCAGAGAATCTGCGGGCAATATTCTAGTCGTCTCAAAAGTGTTGATATCTGCCATGGCAGTATCGTGGGCTCCCGCGCCGTAATCGATATCAAAAGTCATCCAGTGCCATTTCTGGTCACAGAAAAGCAGCATCTGATTCTTGCGCCAGCTCCAGTCCTGGTCACCGGTATATATCTTGGCGGCATAGCAATCGATGAAAGACTGCATGTCCATCATATGGCAGAGGGCCTGATAGTTGCTTTCTTTGCTCAAATCCTTAGTCATGGCAAAATCTCTGACCTCCCGGAAGGAAGTCTTGATAGCCATGGGATCTCCGTTCTTGATCTGGAAAGTATAGGGATTTCCTTTGGCAAAAGAATAATCTTCCTTGTCCAGATTATAGTGGGTCTTCATGAATTCATCGCTGTTATAGCGTTCCTGGATAGCATAGATCCCCCAGTATTCCCCGTCCAGGAAGACCTGGGCCAGCTTGTACTGCTGGGAATCCATCGTCCGGCTGTTCATCTTATTTCCCAGATAATAATTGCGGATATCGATCCCCCGCATCAGGGTTACCGTATCCTGAAGGAGCCCGTCTTCAAAAAAGGGGGCACGGAAGGTCTTGTTTCCGTCGTATTCTTTTCTGGCATACAGATTGTAGGATTTCTGGTCTTCCGCTACCCTGCTCTGATTGCCGTGGAGGCGGATTCCTGCCTCCTGGGAGAAAACCAGTTCCTTCCCTCCCTCGGAGAAATAATCCATATGAACCTTACGCTCCCACTTTCTTCCTCTGCCGGCATAGGTGTTGCAATACTTTCGAACCCGATGAGAGTCTGTGATCCCATCCAAGGCGCCGGTGGCCAGTTTGGCTTCATAGCGTTCCCCGTTGACCATGATTCCTTTCTTTTTATCAAAGAGATCGTCAGGGTCGGAAACCAGTGACAGAACCGGAAGTTTATCATATCCTGTCTTCTCTTTGTAATTAATAAAATAGGAAGCCGTGACCACAGGACTGCGATTGCCTTTCTCATCTACCGCCACGGCGCGGATGACCGCACATTTATCTACCGTGTCCGGAAGTATGTTTCTGGTATACCAGCCCGGCATAACTTCTGTCTTGTAACCGTTGGTGGTGGGAAAATATGGATAGAAGTCTGTTCGGTTACTGTGAACATTGGGCTGATTGGAAGGATCATTTATGGTGATGGAATTCTCATAGCGGACAGACTTGTCCGTAGGTTCGGAACAATCCAGACTGTAATAGATCGTATTCCCTTTTGCGGCCGTCAGTTCTACCTTCTGTTCTCCCTCGTAGAAACCGCCGGGCAGAGAGAATTCCGGGGGATCCACCTGAACTTTATCTTCCTCTTTATTCTCGGAGGAGGTCGTTTGCTCTGCCTTATCCTCTGTCTCTTCTTCCGGAGTCTTCCCGGCAGGAATGGGAGCTCCTTCCTCTCCCAGAGTGAATTCCGCTGTCTTCTTTCTGGTCAGCCAGACCTTAGTGCCTGCCTCCTCCAGGAGATTGATCACTTTGTCGTTCTCCGGCTCGTCTTTTGAAGAGCAGATTACAGCATCTTTTGGAACAAACTGTTTCAGGAGCATGGACACGGTCTTCTTGTCCCTGCCGTGATGGGGCACTTTAAGCCAGGTATACTGCGTCCCGTCATACTGGCTGTCCATATACTGTGTCATCCTCTCCTTTTCGGCATCCCCGGTAAAAAGAAGGGCATCTCCCGGAAGGGTCACGCTGGTAATCAGGGACAGATTGTTGTCCTGACTCTTCTCAAAAACTCCCGTCAAAGGAGGATATATGGTAAATGTTGCTCCCATTGCCGAAAAAGTCTCCGGGTCCGTCACCACCAGTCGTCTGGTACCGGTCTTCTGCAGGCTTTTAATCAGAGCATCATATTCCTCACTGTCCTCACTGCCGCAGGTCATGTAGCAGGTTTTTACGGGAATCTTTTCTATGATGCGGGCCGCTCCCCCGATATGGTCTTTATCATAATGGGTCAGGATCATAGCCGAAAGGGAGGTAATCTCTCTCTTTTTCATCATTTTCAGCAGCAGATCCGCATCCCCTGCCTCACCGGCATCAATCATCACTGCGTCGCTCTCGTTGTATAGCAGAAATGCATCTGCACAGGCGGGCAGACTGGGACAGACAAGAGAAATTAATCCTTTTTTCCCTTCTTTCCAGTTCTTCAGTACCAGAATACAGCTTAAGACCAGGCACAGGGCCAGGGACAGGAACAGCAAGAGGATGACCGGTCTGCTGTTGCGCATATTCGTCATATTAATTACCTGCCTCTATCAGATGACCTGTTTGCTTCCGCGATCTACGATCGTCGGAGCAACGATCAGTACTACATTCATATTACCGTTTCTCTCCCGGATTTCGTCCAGGAATTGTTTCTGCCTCATTCCTTTTTTCGGCCGGATCCGGTAACGAAGCTCACACATGGACCCGAAATCTGTGGTGCGGACCATGAGAAGCCTTGATTTTCTGGTATACTTCTTCAACACCGGATCAAAAACTCCCTGGAAATCCAGGTTCTCCGGTACCCATACCTTAAGGAGCATGCTGTCGGCATTGGCATTGCCCCATCCTGCTCCCTCCAGCAGGTAGAGGACAGCAACCATAATCCCGCCAAAGATCAGTCCGTAAGCTACATAGCCGCAGCCGTTCAGGACGCCGCAGCATATGACAGTAAAGAGATAGGAGAGGTCTTTCGTGGGTACCGATCCGCTACGGAAACGAATCAGTACAAAGATGCCGGACAGACCCAGTCCTGTGGCAATGTTTCTTCCCACCATGGCGATAACTACTGCTGCCGCTGCCGGAACGATGACCAGGGCAATGGCCAGCCCTCCTGCTTCCACTTCATTTCTGCGATTAAAAATATAGAGCAGACTGAATACAATCCCGCAGCAAAGAGATGAAAATACAATCAGCAAAAAGCCGGTCATAGTGATATCCAGCGCGATGTCCGAATCCAGAATCCGGCCTAAAAAAGATGTACCTGTCGTTGCTAATAACATATGATTCCTCCTGAACATTTATAGTATATAACAATATTTGAAATAGGGTGAACATCCTCAGATCGGTCCCAGGACATCCCTTCCTGTGTCTCCCAGCCTGTCTTTTAAGCAGGTCTTATAGGCGACCCCGTATTTTGAAAAAGAAGCCGGACGAATGTCCGCTTCCGACAGCATCCGGGCAAACCAGAAGGGGTATGCATCCGATACCTTGACTTCCATCAGGCGGAAGTTCTCCGGCATCAGCAGCAGCCCGGGATGATCCGCTTCCCATCCTCCATAATCCCCTTTCATCTTCAGATATCGAAGATTCCGGTCAAAGGTAAGTCTAAACTGGGGATTCTCCCGATCGAAAAAAGCCAGCCTGTCATAGGAAAGCCTCATAACAGGAGATACCTTTTTATGAAATCGATAATACTCAATCTCACGGAGCACCTGCTCATTCATATAGGATAAATCCGGAGGACGGGTCCCGTCTCTTAAGAAGCAAGTCGCCTCCTCTAAGGTGAGTTTGGCCCGGCGCTTTGTAACCGTCCCGTTGACCTTCTTTTTTATTTCCAGAAAAACCCGGTCTTCTGGAAAACGGGGGATCCCATAACTTCGAAGTCTCATTTTTTCTTTATAAAATGGCTTGGTAAGGGATTCCCGGATTACGTCAGATCCTTCGGTATCAAAATAAAGGTTGCAGATGGAGTAAGTCTGTCCCCCGATGCAGTGGTCATCCTCCTCCATATGCTGACGGATCAGAGGCAGTATGACTGCCATTTTTCCCTCATCCAATATGTACTTTTTCTCATATCTTTGAAATACTGAAATCACTGCCATAAACTGTACTCCATCTTTCCATGGCAACCGGCTTCGGATAAAGCATTCTTTACCGTTACCTTTGCCCCTTCTTTCACGATCAGATGGGTAAAGGCATACATTCCATATCGACCTGCATCGATATGAACTTTCCCTCCGGTAATATCCAGGGTCCCCCTGGAATGAATGCCATTGGTTCCCGCTTTAATATCCAGGCTTCCATCCTCGATCAGGACACTTTTCTTCCCATGCAGGCCGTGGCCTTCGGCCTCCACACGGATGGTCCCGCTCTTAATCTTCAGATCTTTGGACGAGAACAGTCCATGCCAGTTCCCTCCTTTTACCGTCAGGGATCCCTCCCCTTTAACCTTCAGGTCGGAACGGGCATAAATACAGGCTTTCTCCAGATCCTTATCCTCTTCCGCCTTTCTTTTATCGACAATAAGGTTCTCATCCCCGTCTTTTAGTTTCAGGGTCAGCTTTTTAGCCTGCTTCACATAGATAGGAGATCCGAAGCTGCAGGCCAGGGAAACTCCATTGAGTTTGAGAGTTACCTCTTCCTCCGATCCTGTGTCAACGACAATCTGTCCGTCGGAAAGCTCCCCTTTAACCACATAGGTGCCACCCCGGAGGATCTCCACAGTGGAACCCTTCTTCTGAATGGCCGCATCCGGTGTAATAAAGATATGTTCCTCTTCAAATATAATGTCT
>CACXGS010000172.1 GCA_902767195.1 uncultured Lachnospiraceae bacterium
CTCCTTCAATAAAAAGCAGCTGGCCGATTCCAATCAGGCAGCATACTGCACACAAAAAAACCGGTGTGAGCAATGCCGCTTCCACTGTAGCTGAACCTTCTTTTGAGGCAGGCAAAGCCGGTCTTCTCCTGTCCCGGTCTCTTTTACCCCTCTTCATCCCCAGGCTGGAGACAGGAACAGATGCTCCGGAAGGTATCGGAATGAACCGCTTGCTTCCCTTTACCTGGAGGTACTTATACACAATCAAACCAATGAACAAAAATACTGTCAATCCGAGTGACTCCAAAAGCATCTGTTCCCACCCCCACCCATGCAGGCTGATTTCACTAATACAGGTTGACTTCACTAATACAGGTTGACTTTATCCATGCAAACGGGTTTTATCCATTGCAAGTTAATTCATCTACCGCAGACTGCTTTCAATAAGTGTTTACTTTAGTCATGTTCAGTCTCATTTCCGTCCCCGTAAGCAGATTAAGACCGGGAATGGCGGGAAACCATTTCCTGCTCCTCAAGTCCGCTTCCCACCGGAAAGAAAAGAGACTGTTTTTCATGGTGAAATCCTTTTCAGACAATCTTACATTCATCTGCATGACATCCATCATCCGCCCACACCGAATCCGGCTCATCCCCTCCGACATCAGAAAATACTTCAGATAATCCCCATAGGATATATCCCCGGATGGTCCGTCAGGCACACTTCTGTTCCGAAGAATCATTGCCAGGTTATCATAATTCACCTGCCAGCTTCCATGCGATGGGATAATAGCAACCTTTTTCCCGGCCAAAAGCCTTCTCATGTCAATCAGGGTCTGTCCGTAAGCCGCTGCTCCGATCAGATAAAGACGTCCGGCTTCCGGATTACCGGACAGGCCATCCTGACCGGCTGCCTCTAAGGCAATCCATCCTGCTTCACTCCATAAGTCCCCCTCTGTCCGGGCATAAGAATAGTTGACCAAAAACCTCAGATGGAAAATTCGAGCGAAAGTTCTTCTCAGGTTTTCGATATCCGAAGCCTTTCCGTTGATCATATATTCCATCTCATATTTGAGAGCTTTGCTCTCCCGACCGGATTCTTCTTTTGTCCCACCGGCTTTCTTTTCACTCATAAGCCTGATTCCAGCGGTCTTTACGGAAGTTCCTGCAAGGTGACCGGAATATGAATCAGGCTTTCCGGAAACTTCCCGGTCAAAAGAATGGAAATGTTCTTCCAAATAGGCCATGATATAGCTTTCTTTCCCAAACATATTCCGGTCCTCTTTGGCCATCTGCTCTTTTGGGAATAAGTTGGCAATCGTATAGATATGGTTGAAAGCGCCGGACATAATCTGATCCTTCCCCGGCCCTGACCCAAGTCCCTTATTCCCTGCCGATGGCAGGTCAGAAAGATCTGCCTGCAAATAAGATAAAGCCCGGCCCGACGGCAGACAGGCCAAAAGAATGTCTGAGTCCTGGTAGATATCCATGCTTTCCTTTATGGATTTCCACTGAATTGCCTGGGCAGAAGGTTCAGCAGAGAGTTCATCTGACGAAAGGGATGCAGGCTCATCATCCCTGGCATTAACCAGCTCCGAAGCAAAGTTGTCGGAAGCTTTCTCTGCCTGCCCATAGGAATCGTACATTTTCTGAACTCTGTCCATCCAATCTTCATCCCAAGAGTTCCGGTACTTCATCCACTCCCGTATCTCATGCTTGAGGATCTTTCCCTCCCTGTCCGGTGCGGCATCAATTCCCTTCACTGACAGAGATTGACAATAAAAGCCAAAGAAGGATGACTCGTGGAAATACTTTTCCAGAGAATCAATTCCATCCTGGCGGATCTGTCTTTTCTCCCGGGGATCAAGAAAGAAAAGATGATACTGTTCAAATAAGGGCCTGTCATAATTGGCCAGAACATTTTCTGCAGCCACTTGCAGCGCATCATCACACAAAGCCCCTATCATGTATTCCCTTACCCCTTCAATCATGACAAAGCAGGTAGACATCAGCAACAGGAAGACGAGAGACAGAAAAACAGTAATCTGCCCGCTGTCGGGATTGTCACTGAATGGCTGACGCATTTTGCTCAATTGTCGCAAATATAGAAGCGACCACTCCTTTAATGTTAGCTTGGAACAGGGCTACTAACCCAATCAAAACAACTATGATCAAAATCACTTCAACAACGCCCATTCCCTCTTCCGACTGAAGAATGCTAAA
>CACXGS010000173.1 GCA_902767195.1 uncultured Lachnospiraceae bacterium
TCTTTGTAAGCGGTGATCGCTTTGAGAATCTCCTCCTCCGAAGCCTGATCGGTCTTATTAATGACCAGGAAAATGGGGGTATCCACCGACTGGAGACGGTCCACGATGTACTGCTCCCCTTTCCCGATATATGTGGTGGGTTCCACCAGCCACAATATCAGGTCTACGTCATTCAGAGTTCTCTCTGCTGCACTGAGCATGTAATCGCCCAGCTTATTCTTAGCCCGGTTGATCCCGGGGGTATCCACGAAGACAATCTGTCCTTCCTCGCTGGTATAGACCGTCTGGATCCGGTTCCTGGTGGTCTGGGCTTTATTGGAAGTAATGGCGATCTTCTGACCGATCAGCTGATTCATCAGTGTGGATTTACCCACATTGGGTCTGCCGATAATGGTCACAAAACCCGATTTGAATGATTTCATAGATTCGTCTGTTCTCCCTCCTGCTGTATTAAAGTCGTCAGTCTGTCAAAGGCATCTGCATCTTCTTCCAGCTTCTCGTGGTTACCGATGGCACACACTGCGCCGGCGGAGGTGATCTCATCCATATAATCCGCCAGACCCCGAATGGTTTCCTGGTCTGTCTCAAGGATCTGTATTCTCTCTTTCTCTGCCTGCTCCTGGGTCATGCCGGACTGCCATGCCCCAAAGGACCTGGCACCCAGTGCTGACGCATCCAGAGGCTGGTCAATTCCGGAGATGGTTCCGATTACATTCTTTGTCATATCACGGTCGCTGACCTCAAAACTTCTGACATAGTCACCCACTCCCCGGTAAATGTCAAGGGTTGCCTTGACATTGGGATCCCGGTAGGAAGTAAAGTAGCCGAATCCGTCTCTGGTGAAATTACACATGGAACCGTAAGCCCCACCCTTGACACGGACGTTAACCCACAGATAGTCATAGGACATAATGGTCTTTAATACCTGAAGGGCTCCGGTATAAGGATGTCGGTCAAGATCATAGGATCCTGCAGCTGCCACATACTGTACCTGGCTGGATACTTTAAAGGCCTCATTCTTTTTCTCCGGCAGGATAACCGGTACCGAGCGGACACAGGCGCCGTCCGGAAGACATTTGGCAAATGCACGGAGAGGCTCCTCAAGAATCTTTTCATAGTCATATTCGCCGGTAAGGCTCATGGTCAGATTCTCCTGGCGGAAAATGCTGTTCATGGCTTCTTTCAGCAGACGGGTTACTTTATCTTTTACCGAATCATAATTCTTTTCAATATCTTTAATCAGATAGTAATAGTCCAGTCCTTCGGCTCTTTCCTTGTAGGCAGACACCGGATCCACATAGGACATAGCCCGGGCTGCAGCATATGCATGGCCGGTAGCAGGAATCCTGGTCTCTGATCTGGAAACCAGCTCGGAGAACAGCTCCTTCATTCTCTTCTCATCGTCGAAGTGGGAGGTGAGCATTACTTCTCTTACCAGTTCCACCGCATCCTCCACCTGATTCTCCAGACATTTTACCTGGAAACTGAAGAAGGGACGGAAACCATGTTTTTTCCAAACCAGGGGGAAGATCCCCGTCATGGCACTAAGTCCGCCGACACGAAGGTTGATCTCGGTAGCCAGCTCATTATAGGAGTAATGTTCGGTGTCAACATACCGGTAAAGGTCCACCAGTAAAGTGGCATAGGGAACCAGTTCCTCCGGAAGCTCCGTCATATCGAAGCAGAAATTCAGATACATAATCCCGTTGGTCTTATAGGAATGAACCACTGTATTCAGTCCGCCGATCACGGTCTCCCTGTTCTTAAAGGGACGGACCTCTCTGCTGATGTCATCCAGGGAAAGCATGGGAATCGTCTCCAGTTCCTCCTGGGTGGAAGGAGTATTCTGATACTCTTTCAATCTCTCTGTATCACGGACCAGATAGTAGATCTGCTGGGAATCCAGGGAATCCTTAAGACGGGCCAGCTGTTCTTTCAAATGCTGTTCATTTCTGGCATTCTTATCGACCTCCGGATAAAGATTCACAAAGGACTTGTGAGTATTCTCCAGGAAGCAGGTCTTAAGAAGCTCTTCGAAATAACCGGTCTCCACCTTCTCCCGCAGCCTGGCGAGGGGTGTCAGTGAATCCGCAAGCTCCAGGGCCTTGCTGTCATCATAGAGCCAGGTATTGAGGAAATTCAGGCCATAAATGAGTCCCTTGGGGTATCTGCCGTAACTGGACTCCCTGAACTTAAACTCATAATTATTGATAGCGGAAAGAATGGCACGTTTGTTGATTCCTTCTTTAATCTCCTTTTCCAGTGCAGCTTCAACCGTATCGATAAAGAGCTGTTCCTGACCTTCTTTGGCCTGCTTGGCACTGATGGAAAAGATAGGCTGACGGATCCCTCCGTCATAGAAGCTGTCAATCTCCTTGCCAATACCGGCGTCGATCAATGCCTGCTTCACCGGTGCACCGGGCATGGTGAAAAGAACATAATCCAGAATCTGCATGGCCAGACTCATCTCCGCGTCACCGCTATCCCCCACTGCCACATTGTAGCTGAAATAAGTGCCCTGTTCCTCATCCTCCGTGACAGAATAGGTATCCTTAATGGTCAGAGGCTCTTTATAGGGCTCCTGGAAACCAACTTCCGAATAGCACTCTCTCCTGTCGAAGCGGCTCAGATATTCCCGGTCGATAAATTCCAGTTCTTTGGCGAAATCAACATCACCGTACAGATAAATATAACTGTTGGAAGGATGATAGAATCTGGTATGGAAAGCCAGGAAATTCTCCCTGGTCAGCTGGGGAATGGCATCCGGGTCACCACCGGACTCGAAAGCATAGGTAGTATCCTTAAGCAGAGATCCCTGAATCTTTCTTTCCAGCTGGCTGTCCGGTGAGGACAGAGCTCCCTTCATCTCATTGTAGACGACGCCGTTAAAGATCAGCTCTCCGTCCTTATCTTCCAGCTCATAGTGCCAGCCCTCCTGCTTGAGGATCTCATCCCGCTTGTAGATATTGGGGAAAAAGACTGCATCCAGGTAAACATGCATGAGGTTGTGATAGTCCTGAGCATTGCAGCTCGCAATGGGGTAGACTGTCTTATCCGGATAGGTCATGGCATTTAAAAATGTGTTCAGTGAACCCTTAGCCAGCTCCACAAAGGGATCCTTAGCCGGAAACTTCTCGGAACCGCAAAGAACAGAGTGCTCCAGGATATGAGCAACGCCGGTATCATCTTCCGGTGTGGTACGGAAGGCGATACTGAAGACCTTATTGATATCGTCATTCTCTACCAGCAGGACTCTTGCCCCGGTCTTCTCATGGCGAAGTACATAACCTGTACCGGAAAGTTCCGGAAGATTCCTCTGCTCTTCCAGGATATAGTTCTTATAATCGGATGCATGAAGCATATATATTATCCTCCTTGAATTCATAATATTCCTTTTTAATAGTAGCATAAAATGGGGGAAATATCTATAGGGAAGTAAAACTATGGGATCTGTAAGTATGGGATTAGCAAGTTGAACTGTATTGCTAATAACCCCAATCAACGGACAACCGGTTGCCGCCGATTGGGTGTAAACAAGCCTCCGGTTCAACTTCGGCTACTGCAAGGATCTAACTGGTGGCATTACCTGCCAATAGACAGACGATTGGGTTTCCGAAAGCGAAGGCTTTGCAGGAACAGAGACGAGATCCACTGCTTACGCA
>CACXGS010000174.1 GCA_902767195.1 uncultured Lachnospiraceae bacterium
AACCTGCTCATAAAGTCCTTTTTGAAGCATCTTTTTTTCTCCGTTGTTCTTCTTCAAGTATTTTTACAGTTTTTTATCATCAGTAATCTCTATTACAACACGATTGGCCTCTCCCATTGGAGTCTTACCTGTCGTCTCGTGCTCATTAAATGGAATTAAAAACTGTGCAAACTTAGCATATCATATAACAAGGCAAAAAATGTCGCTGATAAGACGACATTTATTAAATAGGAACTAGTTATTATCATTTTAAGAAAATTATCAAAACTAAACATTTTTATAACAAATATGTGTACTTATAATCAGCACTTTCTACAAAAATTATACCATAAACTAATATTGCTTGTCAGTATTTGTATAAAGATATTAGCATTTATTTATCTTTTCATACAGCACATCAAGGTATAAATATGCAGGATGCTGCCTTGCCACTCTTTCTATGAAAACATCTCCCTTACTGTCTCCACAGCTTCTTTATCCACACAGGTACTCTCCAGGGTTTCTTCCATCAGATCAGCGATCATCAACCCCAGTTCTTTAAACTGGTCCTGATATACAGCCTCAGAATCCACCTCCCGGTATTCTGGTTCTTCCCCGCAAAATGACAGGAAATCAAACATGCTTTCTTTACTGACAGTAGTCACAACATTTCCAAATTCCTCCATCCAGCATACGGTAAGATACTTCTCTTCTTCTCCGTCTCTGATGTGCATCTCAGCAAAATACGCTGTCATCAAAGGCGTCACATAATCACTTCTTTTACTGAGTACTTTAATCTCTGCCATCTCCTGGTCCTCCTATTCAGATTTCTTCCAATGTCCTGTGTAATCTCTTATATACCTGGTAATAATCGGACTCCATGGCCTCAGTCAGGCTCTCATATTTCTCAATGGGCGTGATCCCGGCCAGATCATTAAGACTTAAATCTATTACGTCCTGATCATAAATGGCATAAACATAGTACGCATCAAGTTTGGAAGCAAAGGCATAGACCTTGGAATCGTCTTCGTAGAGATCCACTTCACACTGGGCTCTGATTTCCCCGGCCCAGTCCCCGGAATCCGGTTCCTTGATCTTAAGTCCACTGGCATAGAGTTCGTCATCCTCATAGGTCTCGTCCGGGCCCCAGGATGTGCCTAAATCCGGGAGTTTGAATTCGGATATTTCTGCCCCGACATAATCCTTAATAAATGCCTGGGCCCCTTCATAGGTAGGATCCTCGGGCTGATAGGCTTGCTCCATAGCGAGATTTAACAGTTTGAAGACTTCATAATACTCTGACCCTTCCAGTTCCTCTGGTATGTCATTGACTTCGAAGTCATATTCCTCGATCATCGCCTCCTGAATCTTCTGATATTCATCTTCCCAGTCTACATCAAAATGGTTCGCCTCGATCAGGAGATCGAATATCGGTGTCTCTGATACGGACAGCTTCATATATTCGGACATTCTGCTGGCGCAGACAAAATAGTTGTGTCTTTCATGGGTTACAATAATCTCCACCACCGTATTTCCTTCCACCGGCCCGCAAGCAAATCCGCCGCCGTCATATCCCCATCTCATTCCTCTGATCTTCATGATTTAATCCCTCCTGAATTCTGATATGATTTGTCTGGTTTTCCTGACATCATCAATATATCAGTCCGGGGATAAAAAAAGTGGACCTGGCAGGCCCAACTTTTCCTCTTATAATATAAATCCTCGTTTCCCTGGTCCAAACCATTGTGCTGTGAGAGATACTTGTTACAGCTCCACGCCATCTTCCAACAGCCGTTCTTTCAGGCTGCCGGCCTCCTTTAACTTGTCGGTCTGCACATAGAGTTTATACAGGGCTCCTCCGACATGGGCAAGCTGGGCTTTCACCCACTCAGGTTCCTGGCTCCCCTGCAGGGAATATCCTTCCAGTAATTCAATAGCCATGCCGTAGTAGATCACAGCTTCCTCACTCTGCAGCTTGTTCCAAAGAACCCAGGCATAATTGTTATATAAAGTCACCACCAGCATCTGATGTTGGGGCATCTGGTCAAGATGCCTGGCCTTTACGATGGAGATCGCTTTTCTGCAGTATTTTGCCGCTTCCCTCGGCTGATCCACATCGATCATATAGGCATATTTGGTGTATGCCTGATAAAGGGTAATCCAGGCATTGTCAAAGGTGCATTTTCCCTCTAACAGATCAATACACTCTTTTGCCAGCTCTCT
>CACXGS010000175.1 GCA_902767195.1 uncultured Lachnospiraceae bacterium
GAATTTCACCAATACTCTCAAGCACGCTTTGAAGATACAATAAATCCGAATCAATAATATTGTGTCCGCACAAACATTCATACTGTCCCTGCTTCAAGAATTGTATGAATTCCAATACATTCTTAGTATGTATTCGATTTCCATACTGATCTATTGCAGCAAAGTCATAAACTTCTTTTGTCTCTGGATTTGCTTCTATGTCGATAAAAACCACTCTCATATTCAAAGCCTTTATATCTAAAACAAAATAGACAATTTTTCCGTTTGTATCTTATACCCCAATGTTAATTTGATTGTGCTCCCCCACTCTACTTCCGGTGGCACTGTCAGATTAATACTATATTTTTATATAATGGACCGAAATTTCTGTATCTGCATGGAATGATTTTTCATTTTTCTGTAAACCGCCACCTCAACGCCACTTTTTGCATTCTCCGTCCGCACCGTTTTGAACCATGGTATCTGAAGTACCGAATCCTCACGCCCGAATCATACGACAACCTTTCATTTGCCGTTTACGATTCTTCTCCATCTATATCCCGCATTCTGTCAGAATCATACTTACTGCATCCTGTATCGAAAGTGCCGGGTTATTTCTATAGTAGGAATATCCTTTATACTTCACCAGTACTTTTCCATCCTTCTCGTTATTTGAAGTGATTATTTCTGCTCTTCGGATTGCTTCTTTGACATCTGCCAACGATATTTTTGCAAGACATCGTTTAAAATTATTCTCGTGTTTATAATGATCCAGATTCTCAAAATGTTCTTCAAACGCTTTGTTGATCGGATCCAAATACTGTCTCCGATTGGTTAATGACCCATTACAATCCCGCTTATGTAAAACCATCCATAATTCAAAGGTATAATTGCTGTATCCCAGTTGATAGATTATCTTCTTCTGTGTCTTCGCCTCTTTCATCTCAGACAGGATATTCTGGAATTTCTCCACATGTACCGTTTCGTTACTCTCCATATCACAGATATGAAAAACTTTGGGAGTGGTTTTTGCATTCACTGTCTTGAAGAACTTCTTCGGACTCTGTTGAACTTTTGCTTCTATAGAAACATCAAAGACTCTTTTTTCAGATTTATTTATCTGATCCCGTAACCACAATAGATACCACTGTTCCGTTTCGCCTTCAACCGTAAATACATATTTCTTTGTTTCCAGCTTTTTACTCATCCGCAGCCACCTCACTTGCTGCGATGAGCTTCTCCAGAATCGGGCTGAAATCCACATCCTTTATCGCGCCGTATCGGCTGACAAAATAGTTATTCATATAGTCCTCGCCCTTACGAACCCCATTGGCCGTCTTAAAATCGGAAAGTGCATAATGAATGCTATTACCGCTTTCCTCTTCACGTTCGATAAACTTAATCTCGTCCCGTCTGAGAAGAGACGAATCCAGAAAGATTGGATTATGTGTATTAAAGATCAGCTGAGCATGATTCTTATTGATATCATCATTATGGAAGATATTAATGATATTCATCAATGCCATTGGATGAATGGATGCATCAAATTCATCCATAACAAGTGTACCTCCATTCAACAACACAAGAATCACCAACGGAAACTCATTGATGAATCGGATCGTTCCATAAGATTCAAACATCTCAGCAGGGAGTAATTTATCACCCACAATAGAGCAAAGCAACGTATCTTCCGTATCTTCCTGACCACTGGATTTATATCCAAGCGCATTGCCAGTGATTCCAAACTCATTGGCTGCTTCCGTCAGTGTTGTCTCCACATACACCGTATTGGCTTTCGGATCCGCAAACTTCCTTACCAGCCTCATATCATCTGAACGGTATACGACAATGAACTTATTGCCAAACCATGACAATATTTTTGTTACCAGCGCCTGGGCAAATATTGATTTAAAACCGTTGTTTAAGAACAGATCTGCATCTGACAAACTGTCTTGCGCTAACTCCATAATTTTTGTCGTTTTCCTCTTAATGCTCTTATTAACATACTTCTTAATCACATGTGGAAGATTTACAGTCAATTCCCCGTTTCTGAGATACACCTGCTTCTCATTGACAGTAAGCTTTTCCTCAAGAATCTTCCTTGGATATTCGCTATCCATAAACGATCCCAGATCAGCCTTAATAGAATACTCCACCATCAACCCATCATCCGCAAATCGAATATAGAATTCCGTAGGTTTTTTCACACCCTTGGAATTAGGGATCAATTCCAATGCCGAAGCCGCCGCGTTGGGGGAAGCAATATCAGCATTGCGAATACTTCCACGCAGCACTATAGATCTGAACGTATCCATAGCACCAATCACATTCGTCTTACCGGATGCATTCGGGCCATAAATAACAGCGGAACAAAGCCCCTTATATACTTTACTTCCCGCCTTCATAGAAAGAATACTATAGTCCAATCCCTTCTGCTTCGGTGCAGGTGTCATACAAAAATCCATTTCTTCAACAAAAGACTTATAGTTTTTTGTTTTGAATTCAAGAAGCATAATTACACCTCCAATTACGAGTAATTCGCAAAATCATTATATCAAGACGAACCTGTTTGTCAACAATATCGCACTTCATTTTGCAAATATCTCGTAAAATAAATCCAGTATCAACGAACAAGAAGAAGAAAAACCGGTAGGAACATCAATCAGAACTGGAGCGATATGAAGACGGCGTAAAATGCATCAAAGAGCATTTCTCCTTCATGTCTGTTTGTGTTTCCTCATGTACTCAATTGTTTTATGAAGGGTGTCCAGATGATACAGTTGCTCCAGATGTCCTGAAAAATCAAGATGATATCGTCTCTCCAGGCGGGAGAGTTCTTCATCACGGCGCCGAATCTGACAAACCGCCGTTTCTTCCAGAAAATCTTCAATGCGGAGCTGCCTGCTGTTTTCGTTTTCCATCTGGTAGATCCCCACGCCGATCAATCGGACAGGCTGTTTGTTTACCTGATCCAGCATCTGTACCGCTTCATCAAAAATCGTCACAGCTGAATCCGCATAGGAAACCAAACGGGAACGAGTGATATTCTTCATGTTCCCATAGGTCAGTTTTAAAGTAACACCTTTCCCATAAAGACCATAACGCCTGGCCCGACGTTCTACCGACAGGGAAAGCAAAAATAGCACATCCTTCAGAAAGGAAAAGTCATGAACATCTTCCTGAAACGTATACTCCCTGCTGATGGATTTCGCGTCTTCCGGCCGGTAAGGCACTACCCTGCGGTCATCTATGCCAAAGGCCAGATCCGTGATCAGTTGTCCATGTCTGCCCAGCAAGCGGATCACGTCTTCCTTTCTTTCCCGGAGGTCCCGCACCCTGTAAATCCCGGCCCCATACAGTTTTTCAGCAGTTTTCTCCCCTACTGTATACAAAACCCGGATATCCCGGTCAATGATAAGATCCACAAAGTCTTCCGGTGTCCGTATCTCAAAATACCCGTCCGGCTTCTTTTCTTCGCTGGCCGTTTTTGCAGCCGTTTTGGAATAGGAGACTCCAACAGAACAGCTGAGTTTCAGTTCTTCCCACGTCCTACGTTTAATGGTACGGGCCATTTCACAGGCCCTCTCCCAGCTGCCAGCGGTTTCCGTTACATCCAGATAGGCTTCATCCAGCGCAATCTTCTCCGACTCAGCAGCATACTGGTTCCATATATCATGCAGCTGATCGGAAACAAGCCGGTATTTTTCCATGTTCGGATGCATATATACACCTGAAGGACATAAGCGATACGCTTCCTTGATATTCATGGCAGAATGAATGCCATACTTCCGCGCTTCATAACTGCAGGTAGCAACCACACCTCGCTCATGCGGCATGGATCCAATAATTAATGGCTTCCCTTTCAGGGAAGGATGATCCCTGATTTCTACTGAAGCATAGAAAGCATCCATATCCACATGGATAATTATCTGGTTCACTTTCTCCGCCTCCCGTCTTTTTGCCGGAGGTGCAACAGCGTCTTACTACTACTGGCCGCTCCAGCCGTGATCATCAGAAAGAATGGTAAACAGAACCAGTTTTCCCCGGCTCATGCACCTCGAGGAACTGTTTTCTGCTCTGGCATCATGCTTCCGCCGGTAGCCCAGACAATATTTGTCGTCTGCGTCAACACCTTTTCCAGATGATGCTCCCGAATGTAGCGACTGCCAGTTTCAGAAGAATACAGCTGAACCAGCGGCATAAACGCCGCGCAGGAACTGGGTTCGATGAAAACCCGCTCTGAGTTAATCGATTATCTTTATTCCAGTTCTTCCAGCATCTGCGCCGGATTGTCAGCCGCCTTCACTTTATCAAAAGCCCTGATGATCACGCCGTTCTCATC
>CACXGS010000176.1 GCA_902767195.1 uncultured Lachnospiraceae bacterium
GGATCCTGAGAAGCCTTACGTTCAGATCGTGGACCGGTTCAACAACAACCGCCAGCTGGTGGAGGAAGTTTTCCTGGACGGGGAAGATCAGCCGGTCAACAACGAGGAAGGCTATGCTCTGATGAAGAATGACTATGACAGCAAATGGCAGCTGATCAAAACATCCTATTTTGACGCTGACAAGAAGGCTGTCCTGGTGGAGAGCAAGGGCTACTCCTATGTGGAGATGACCTATGACGAGACAGGCAATAAGACCGACGAGAAGTATTTTGATGCTTATGGCAATGTGCTTGCTCTTGCCGGAAAAGATTATTCCTCTATCCAATATACTTACGATAAAGATGGAAATGTGGCAACCATGGCCTACATGGATGCGGAAGGCGAGAAGCTGATGATCCCGGAAGGCTATCACAAAGTTGCCTATACCTACAACCAGAACAAGAAGATCCTCACCGAGCGTTACTATGACAAGAAGGATAAGCTGATCATGACCAAGAAAGGTTATGCCGGTGTGGACCACGAATATAATAAAGCCGGTCTGGTTTCCATGGACACCTTCTACGATGCCGATGAGAAGATTGCCATGAATACCAGCGGAATCACCCGTGTCCGCTACATTTATAACGACATGGGAAAGGTTACCCGTGAGATCTATCTGGATGCCAACAAGAAGAGGACCAGAGTGGCGGCCCTTGGGTATGCCCAGGTTAAGCGGGAGTATGATGCGGCAGGCAACGTCACCAGGGAAGTCTACTATAACAAGGCAGGCAACAAAACCACCAGCAAGAATGGCTATGCCTCCGTGGAGTATACCTGGAACGAAGAGGGGAAGAAGACCTCGGAGCGTTACTGTGGTACCGACGGACATCTCTGCATATCTCCTGTTAAAGGTTATGCCGGTGTCGATCTGGCCTATGATCAGGCAGGAAATGTTGTGGGGGAGACCTACTACAACAATGACGGGAAAGCAGCCGAGAATGCAAATGGTGTCGCTTCCATTACCCGGACCTACGATGAGAACAATCTCCTGACCGAGGAAGCCTATTTTGATAAAGACGGCAATCCGGTCAGAGATACTGCCAAAGAATATGCCACCGTCCGTTATACCTACGACGAGAACGGAAGGAAACTTTCCGAAAAATATTACGGCAAGAAGGGCAAACTCGTGATTGCCGCCCCAGGCTATGCCGGCAAGCTCATCAGTTACGATGAGAACGGATTTGTCAATAAGGAAGTATATATCGACAAAGATGAGAAGGAAATGATGGTGGAATCCCTGGGATATGCCGGGGTCCGCTATACCAACGACGAGAAGGGAAGAGTCCTCTCCACCGTCTATCTGGATGATAAAGGAAGGAACATCGCTTCTGCCAATGGTTCCAGTGACGTGGCCAAAGAGTATGACGAGAAGGGCAATCTGGTAGCTGAGCGTTACCTGGATGATAAGGGGAATCTGATGATGGTTCCCACCCTGGGTTATGCCATGGTCAAACACAAATACAACAAGAAGAACCAGGAGATCGAGACCTCCTACTATAATGAGAAGGAGAAACCGGTCAATGCCAACGGAATTGCCCGCAAGGAAATGGAGCGGGATAAGGCCGGAAATGTCACGGCCACCAGGAATTATGCTCTGGATGATAACCTGATTGTGGACGTCAATGGCATGGCCTATACCGAGTATGAATTCAATGACCTGAATCAGTCTGTCAAAGAGACATTTATGACCGCTGACGGCAAGCCTCTGGTCACACCTGCCGGCTATGCCACCGTAAAGAAGAAATATAACGGAGAAGGCCGTGTCAGTGAGCAGTCTTATTATGATGATCAGGATGTGAAAGTAACCCTTCCTTCCGGATATCACGGTATGACTATGGAATACGATGCCGACGGTCACGTGATACGTACCGCCTATTTCGGAACGGACGGCAAGGAAGTGTCCACCACAGCAGGATATTCCGTTCTCCTTAACGATTACGACAAGAACGGCAACATGATCATGGAGTCCTACTGTAATTCCAAGGATGAGCCGGTTTCCAGCACAAGTGGTTATGCCTCCGTTAAGAAGACTTACAATAAGCAGAATAAAGTCACCAAAACGGAATACCTGAACTCTGAAGGAGAGATCACAAGCATTCCTGCCGGTTACTGCGCTCTGATCAACCGCTACGACAAAAAAGGCAACATGGTCTACGAGACCTACGAGAACTCCGCCGGCGAGAAAGTATTCTTAGATGCCGGTTATGCTGCCATCGAGAACAAATACGATGATTATAACCGAATTATTTCCAAGGCATTCCTCGGATCGGATGACCAGAAAGTCAACGGAGCCCAGGAATACTGCGAAGTGACTACAGAGTACGATAAGAACGGCAGAATCCTCCGGGAGACCTGGCTGGATTCCGACGGCAATAAGACCAACGGCAATCGGGGTTATTCTGTTGTAGAGTACTCCTATAACAAGGACGGATCAAAGAGTGAAAAGCACATCGATAAGGACGGAGATGTTGTCAGTGAAAACTAATTTGACGACTCTGTGTTATATCGAGCGGGATGACTGCTACCTGATGCTCCATCGCGTCAGCAAGAAGAATGACATCAATAAGGATAAATGGATCGGGATCGGGGGGCATTTTGAGGACGATGAAAGTCCGGAGGAATGCCTCCTGCGGGAGGCCCGGGAGGAAACGGGACTTACCCTTACCTCCTGGAGGCTCCGGGGTATCGTTACCTTTATCTCGGACCGCTGGCAGACAGAGTATATGTTCCTGTATACCGCAGACGGCTTTACCGGGGATCTGATCTCCTGTGATGAAGGAAAGCTGGAATGGATCCCCAAAGACCGGATTTTCTCTCTCAATCTATGGGAGGGGGATAAGATTTTTCACGAACTGATATTTCAGGACCGGCCCTTCTTTTCTCTGAAGCTTTCTTATGTGGGAGATGAACTGGTAGAGGCGGTCCTTGACGGGGTAAATATGATATAACGAGAAAAAACCGAGATGGCTGAATATCCCGGCTTTTCTTAGCACCATAGAAGGCGCTGAAAATTATGACACCATCATATTACCATAACATGCCAGGAAAATCAAGAATTAAAATATGTTATCTGAACAAATAACATATAAAAAACATACAGGAGGTACCCATGATTGTCTACAAGAAACTAGGAAAAACAGTTCCCGTCACACTGCTGCTGACTCTGATCTTCCTGGCTCTTGCTGCCTGCGGGAAGAAGAGTGAGATTCTGGTCCTCGAACTGGATGATAACCCTGCTTCCGGTTTCGAGTGGGAGATCTATCAGGCCGATCCGATTTTCAAAGAAGAGCACAGTTATAAGGAAAAATCCAATAAGGCGGAGGGTGGTACGACGACGTTCACATTGACCCCTGAAGAACCTGGCTTCACTAACGTAGTCTTCCGACAGAAGATGAAGAAGGGGGAAGAAGTAGCTCTGCAGTATTCTTATTCGATCATTATCGATGAGAATTACGCCATAGAGGTTGTTAGCAGTGAAGGAAAGCTTGGCGAGAGTAATCTCACAAGTGACAAGATTCCGGAACCTGTAATCCGGTAAAGACAAGGAGGTATGGATATGTTTAACAACGTAGGAAACAAGCTGAAAGGTATGGCCAAGATCGTATTTTACATCGAAGCTGCTTTTGTGATTATTCTGTCACTGGTATTTATCATTGGAGGAATGAAAACTACCTCTGATGCCGGATCCGGCGGCGCTGGCTTCCTGGTTTTACTCTTTGGTATTATCGGTGCTGCTGTAGGTCTGTTCCTGGCCTGGCTCAGTGTTGTTAAGCTTTACGCATATGGTGTCATCACCCAGTCCTGTGAAGAGATGGTAAGACTGAATCAGATGATGCTTGACCGGCCCGGATCCGTGACTCCTTCCTATCCCCGGGATGATCCTGCAAGAGGACCGGCTCCCGTAAGAGGTCCCGGCCCCGCACCTTCCCATGGCCCTGTGCCCACTCCCGGCCCTGTACCTTCTTCGGGTCCTGCACCGTCTTCCGGAGGAGCAATTCGCGGAAGCCTGGCTCCTAAGAGCGGGTCTCCCTTCCCGACACCTTCTGCCCCCAGAAGATGTCCCAACTGTGGAGCAGCCCTGTCGGAAGGTTCCATTTTCTGCGTGGAGTGCGGAAAGCGCTTATAACCCTTGTTTTTGTAACGCAAGTTTTTAATATATCACTCTGTAACCTGAACACGGAGGTCTTTCCATGAAAACGATTCTATTAACAGGCCGAACGGAGCTACTGTCCACGACCCTGCTGGAACAATTGTCCGTCCGGTTTTCTGTTGTGTTAACAACCGAAGACAGAAAGTGGGATAATGATATTGTCCGGGCTTATCATGTTCAGCCGGGATCCCCCTCTTTTGAGGAGTTGTTCTGGTCTTATGATTTTAATGCAGTATGGTATATTGCCCCATACTGTGACGGACAGCCCATGCCGGAAGATATGAAGCCCATGAAGACCATTCTTCATCATTGCCGGGAATTTTCCGTTCCCAAGCTGATTGTTTTGTCTTCCTCCTACCTGTCCCCGGATCAGATCCGGCTGGAGGAAGAGGTGCTTTCTTCCTCGGACCACAATATCCCTCAGACCACCGTGCTCCGGGCACCATTCCTGCTCACCGGCATCAATGAATACAACATGCTGGGGACCCTTTTCTCCTCCCTGTATACCAAATCAGAGGCCAGGATTCCCGAGGTCAGTGAAGGCCGCTACGAATTCCTGGATTTAAAGGATCTGGTTCGTCTGATGACCAGGATCACCCTGTCGGCCAGAGAACAGGGATTCTATTCCCTGCCCGGTGAATATGTGATCAGTCTTTCCCATCTGGATGAGGAGATGAAGAACATCCATGCAGGAAGCAAACTGATTCCGACACAACCCCTGCTGACAGCGGAGGAAACGGAGAATATCTCTGTCCTCACCCGCAAATACATGTACCGGACCCATGACCAGAAGGCTCTGGATTTCCGGAGTCTGTACCTTGAGTATGAAGACCGTCAGAAAAAGAGGGCAGGTGGCTTCTTTTCCCGCCTGTCCTCCTGGAGAGAACGGCTTCCCGGCCCTGTCATGGTCTTTATCGATATTGCGGTACTGTTCATTCTGGCCCAGTATATTTCCAATTATACGGCAGATAATGTCTACTTCCGTTTTATTGACGTCCGGCTCCTCTTTATCATTATGATCGCTGTCTTCCACGGACTGCGGGCAGGTGTATTTGCCGCGATCCTGGAATGCATCGTTTTGTATTTTATCTACCTGGATAACATGGGCATCAGCAGCCTCCAGCTTTTCTATAATGTGGAGAACTGGATCCCCTTTGTGCTTTATATCGTGGCCGGTGCCATTACCGGTTATTTCTCTGACCTGAAAGAGAGTGAAAAAGCCCTGGTTGTCCGGGAAAACGATCTCCTCAGGGAGAAATATCTCTTTTTAAATGATATGTATAACGTAACCTCTGAGGCCAAGGATGAATACAAAAGACAGATCCTTACCTTTGACCACAGTTACGGGAAGATTTATCACGCCATTGAACACATGAGCAGAGATTCCGTGGAGGAAGTCTGTTCCGTGATCCCGGAAGTGATCGAAGACCTGCTAAATAATACTTCCGCTGCTGTTTTCCGTATGGATTCTTCCCAAAAAAGGGTTGAATTCCTGGCAGGCGACCGAACCTTTTCCTCAGGGGTCGCCAGAAATCTGTCCCTCCAGGAAATGGAGGAAGCCCTTTCCTGCATGAATGAAGGAAATGTATGGAGAAACACGGCTCTTGCTCCCGGCATCCCCATGTATGCCATGAAGATCGACCCCAGGGCTTCCGGTAAAGAAGAAAGCAGCAGGGATTCTCTGATCATTGCCATCTGGGATGCAACACCGGAGCAAATGAACGATTACTATTCCAATCAGTTTGAGATTATCTGTCGGCTTGCCGGCTACGCCCTGGAGCGGGCCGGACTGACACAAGAAGAATCGAGGCAAGCATGATTCCACTTTTGATCATACACGGATTGTGCATACTGATCCTTCTGGTCCGGAAGAAGATGGGGCTTTTGCACTGCGGCCCGGCAATCCTCTTCCTGGCAGCCCTTCTCCCCGTATTCGGCATACTGTGCGTCTTATCCGTGGAGAATAAAGCCAGAAAAGACCAGCCCGGAGAAGATCTGTCCGATCTGAACCAGTTGAAAATTGAGGATGACATTTACCGAAGCATCCGAATCAAGCCGGATACCGATTCCGATACCATTGTTCCTGTGGAGGAATCCCTTCTGATCAACCATCCCGGCAAGCGGAGAAAACTCCTTCTGCATCTGCTGGGGCTGAATCCTTCCCATTATGTGCCTGTCCTGCGGACAGCCGGCCAAAATGACGATACAGAGGTCGTCCACTATGCCGTCACGGCACTGGTGGAACTCAGAAAGGACTACAACAACCGGATCTTTAAAATGGACCGTTTGCTGGAAGAAGGAAAGGCAGACAAGGAATTACTCCAGGAAGCTCTTCTTTTGGATGAGGAGTATCTTTCCTCCTCCCTCCCTGAGAAGGAGGAGAAAAGAGAGAGGCTTCTCCATGCGGACAGAATACTGAGTGAGCTTTATCCCTGTGCAGACAATGCCGATGAAGCCTTTCGAATTTTAGAGAAACGGGCTTACTGTGCCCTGGCTCTGGGTGATAATGACCAGTCTGTTGAAATGGTCAACCGGATGATTACCACGGCCCCGGAAAGGGAGGAAGGATACCTTCTGAAGATCCGCTGCTTCAGTGCAGGGAAGGACCGGAAAGGAATCGACTCTGTTCTGGAAAGTCTCCGTGCCAGGCGCGTCTTTCTCTCTGAGAAAGGAAGGGAAACCGTCCGCTTCTGGCAGATGGACGAAACCCTTAGTGAAACATATTAAGAGAAAACCTGTGGAGTGCATCTGACATGCGAAAGAAATCAAGTATCTACTCTTTAATTGTTATATGGCTGGTCTTTATGTTTCTTTTCACCATTGTAATTATTGTGGGACGAAATATTATTTACACGGTTCAGGGCAAGAATCTGAAGATTCTCGATCCCGACGCCTTTGTTGTTAAGGAGAAGGACAGGAAAGAAGCCAGACCGGATACCCTGATCCTTTACCAGAACAATCTGGACAGCAAGAAAGGCTTCTGGGAAATGCGGGCCATATTAAAGCAGATGAGGCTCCCCTGCAGCAAATGTAAGACCGCCGATTTCAAACCTGAGATCCTTAAAGACTATCACCGCGTCATTATCTCGGTTTCCGATGCCAGTGTGATCGAGCCTTTTATCCCCCAGATCCGGGAATATGTGGAAGAGGGCGGATATATTATGTTTGCCATTCCTCCTCATGTATCCCAGTCGCCGGAGACCATGGACCTGATGGGAATCCAGACTCTTAGTGAGAATGAACTTGCCACAGTCAAAGGTTTTACTGCAGTGGGTGATTTTATGCCCGGAGGAAGCCGTAAGCTCTCTATCAGCACGCCTTACGAATCCTCCCTGGATGCCAGAGTCAGTGAGGACTGCAGGATCTATATGACTTCCACGGATAAGCGGGCTGTTCCTCTGATCTGGAAAAGAAAAGCAGGAAAAGGCGGTGTCATCGTCGATAATTTCGGTTTTATCGAAAAAGCCTACCGGGGATATCACTGCGCAGCCTACACCTTAATGGACGAATGCACGGTATGGCCTGTTATTAACGGGTCTGCTTTCTATATCGACGACTTCCCTTCTCCGGTACCTCCCGGAGACAGCTACCAGATTTTACAGGATTACGGGATGGATATCAAAGATTTCTATACCCAGGTCTGGTGGAAGGATGTCAGCAACCTGGCAAGAAAATACAATATCCGATATACGGGACTGATCATCGAGATGTACAATGCCCAGACTTCCGGGGAGCTTCCCCGCCAGACGGATACCACCCGTTTCGAATATTTCGGCAACATGCTCCTGGATATGGGAGGCGAGCTGGGAATTCACGGTTACAATCATATGCCACTGGTTCTGGAAGATTTCGATTATCTTGGCAAGTATTATTCTTATTTCCAGTGGATCAGTGTGGACGAGATCCGGGATTCCATCTCTGAGGTTCTGGATTTTTCCCACAGTGTCTTTCCCCACCAGACCTTCACTGTTTATGTGCCGCCTTCCAATATCATTTCCAAAGAAGGCAGAAAGGTTCTGGCGGAGGATTTCCCGGAGATTAAATGCATCGCCAGCCTCTATCTCCCGGACCAGAACGACGTATCCTACGCCACCAATTTCGAGATTACGGAGGATGGCCTGATCCAGACGCCCCGTATCACATCCGGTTATGTTCTGGATGATTATATGAATGCTGCCGCCTGTTCCGAGCTTTACCTCCACTGTGTCAACACACATTTCCAGCACCCGGATGACGTGCTGGATGTGGACAGGGGAGCGAATCTGGGATGGCAGGAGCTTTACAGCCGCCTGGAGAACTATGTCTCCTGGCTCCACAATGCCCTTCCTTCTCTGCGGGCCCTGACGGGAAGCGAGATGGCTGCTGCGGTTCAGCGTTATTCCAATATCCGGATGAAAAAAAAGGTGGGGAAAAACAAGATTAAACTGTCTCTGGACGGTTTTGCTGATGAAGCC
>CACXGS010000177.1 GCA_902767195.1 uncultured Lachnospiraceae bacterium
CCCGGTCAGGGTGACCTCCGCCTGACCCGTTGATACCGGCGAAATATCCCCGACAGCATCCAGGTCCTTTGTCAATTCGTAGAGTTCCTCCTCTGCCAGTGGATTATTCTTGTCATCACTGATTCTCACGGTAAATGTATTGGTTCCCATGGAATGAATGGAATCGGCTACCGACTCCGTGGTCCCGTTTGCCACAGACACCAGAACTACCAGAGCCATCACGCCAATGATAATCCCCAGCATGGTAAGAAAAGATCGCATTTTATTGGCAGCCACCGCCTTTACCGACATGCGGAAGGCTTCCCGAAACATCATCATAATCCCACCCCCGATACCTGGCCGTCACGGATCCGGACGACCCTCTGGGCCTGCCGGGCGACCCCTTCGTCATGGGTGATGAGAACAATGGTATTCCCCTGCTGATGTAGTTCATGGAAAATGTCCATAATCTCGCTACCGGTCCGGGAATCCAGGTTTCCGGTGGGCTCGTCCGCCAAAAACAGGGAAGGCTCCGTCACAATGGCCCGTGCGATGGCCACTCTTTGCTGCTGACCGCCGGAAAGCTGTCCCGGCAAATGGTCCATCCTTTCCCCAAGCCCCACCCGGGTCAAAGCCTTTATCACCTTCTCCTTCCTGGTGGCAGAAGGAATCCTCTGGTAGATCAGAGGGAGTTCTACATTCTCCCGGGCCGACAAGCCGCCAATCAGATTAAAATCCTGAAACACAAAGCCAATCTGCCGGTTTCGAATAGCAGCCAGCTCATTTTCATCATAATCCTCGATGGGAAGACCGTTTAAAATGTACTCTCCTCCGTCCGCCTGATCCAGACATCCGATGATATTCATCATGGTGGATTTGCCGCTGCCGGAAGGCCCGATAATACTGACAAATTCCCCTTCGTTGATGTTCAGAGTAGCGTGGTCCAGAGCTTTCACAGTTTCTCCGCCCAGCGCATAATACTTGGAAATGTCATGGAGACTGATCACTGGTTTCTTATCTTTATCCAAGTCAACCATTTTAAACCGCCTCCTTCCTAACGATTTCCGCCGCTGCCATTATTGCCGCCGGATGGCCCGTTGCCACCATTACCGCCGGGACCTCCGGAAGGCGGTGTTCCGCCGCCCGGCATACCCTCGTGATTTCCGCCAAAACCATCCTTTTGTCTGTCTTTGCTGTCACTGTTGTTATCAGATAATGTCACACTGTAATATACAGTATCTCCTTCCTCCAGTCCCTCTGTAATCTGTACATTTGTCCCATCAGAAAGCCCGGTGGTCACCTCAGTCTCACCAGACAGGTTCCCCTGGTCGTCCTTTTTCGTATAAACAAAGGCGGCGCCTTTTCTCTCCTGAACTGCCGCTGCAGGGATCGTCAGCGTATCCTTTGCCTCTTCCACATTAATCACGGCAGAGGCGCTCATACCCTCCCGCATCCCGTCTTCTTTGTCCAGAAGAATGGCTACCGTGTATTTCACAGAAGACCCGGACTCCGAATCCGCACTGGAGGAAATATCAGATACGGTTCCCTCAAAGGTTTGATCGGAAAGCGCAGTCAGAGTAACTGTGGCAGTCTGTCCGGTCTGGACCGACTCAATATCTGACTCGTCCACCGATACATTTACCAGGACCTGAGTATTGGAGTGAAGTTCTGCCACGCTGACTAATGTAATATCTCCTACAGTCTCCGTTGTGGCTGAATCGGCAGTCGATGTTCCGGAAGACCCGGAATTCCCGCCGCCACTCATAGAGGGCGCTCCCTCGGACCCTTTGTTCCCGTTCTGGGCATTTCCGGCATTCTGATTATTGGTGCTGTTCTGATTATTGGTAGTGTTCTGGTTGGAATTGTTCTGGTTCGAACTATTCTGATTATTTGTCGTGCTCTGATTAGAGCTGTTCTGGTTGTTAGAAGAATTCTGGCCAGAGCTCTTCTGGTTGCTGCTCTGACTGTTTGTAGTGTTCTGATTCGAGCTATTCTGACTGTTTGTGCCACTTTGATTGCCGCTGCTCTTCTGTGAACTGCTGGTCTGAGTGTCATTGTCAGACTGGCCACTTGATCCGGTACTGTCATTTTCTTCCGTATCGGACTCCTCTGCGGCGGAGGATTTAGCGGCAGCTGTATTCTCATTAGAAGAAGACTTAACATTTTTAACCTCATCAGCAGTAGTCTCCTCCGCATCCTCCTCGTCCACCGAATTCTGACTGACCTTTAACATGCCCGATTTGCTACTCTCCGATGTGACAGTACCGGAACTCTCCATAGTGCCGGACGCCATCGGTGTAACCTGAGCAATCTCGCTGTAATAGGTATTCACAGCAGAAGCCGTCAAAGAATCGGTATTGCTTGAAGAAGTAGTTTCAGACTGCGTTCCGCTTCCGGTGACTTCCCCCTCTGACATATTCAGAGAACCGATAATCCCCGCCTGACTCGAAGTCACATAACCGGAATCCAGAATCTTATTGAGACTGTCCTCAATCTCTTCAAGATCAGAAACCTGACCTTGATAAGAAAGCATTTTCAGGTAATCATCCGAATTCTTATCCGTCAGCTCATCGTCATCAAGATCATCCATCGAATCCTCCAAAGAATCGATGGAATCCCTGACCGTCAGCAAAACATCCGCAACCGTCGCCTTATCAACGCTGGCAATCTTCGTTCCCTTCTTCACACTATCCCCTTCAGAAACCAGGATTTTCTTAATCCTGATCCCCTCCGGCAGACGAATCGAAGAAGCCACAACCCCCTCAATAGTACCGGAACTGCTGATACTGGTCTTCACATCACCCCTCTGAACCTGCGCCGACATAACCACCGTTTCATCCGCCGACTTCCCCGAGGACACTTTCCGATAAACAGTCACTCCGCCAACAGCCAGCATCATGGCCATACAGCCTGCAGCAATCCGTTTCATTCCTCCTCTTTTCTTTATCATATTTCCACCTGTTTTCATTTCTACCACCTCATACTTAAACTGATACACAAAAGTCATCATACAAAACAGTAAAAAATTACTTTGACCAAAAAGTGTGGAAAATGTGGAGGTTTTGTGAAAAGGAAAGCCCGGTGTCCTTGCACTCCGTCTTGACAGATATTCCCAAATCTTTTACAATATCTGTAATGAAATGAGGGACACCGCAGCAAGCGATTGACCCCATTTTCAAGCATCAATATATCAAACCATTTGGTTCAACAACCGTTACTTGCCCGAGTAGCGGTTGTTGCTTTTCTTCGTGATCCTCAATGTGATGGTATACCCAAACACATGCCAGGTCAGAATTATCGGCATAAGCTATCACCTCCTTTCGGAGCGTGTAGGCCAACCGCTATACGCTTGTTCGTGTCCCTCTGGCACCTCACATGATGCCTCCTGCATCAATTGCAGGCAGAGTTGATAATACTATAATCATGCAAATATGTCAATATTTACCAATTAGTATATATAAGCATTCAATGGAGGTGCCTGTCACCCTTACAACATCCTTACGCCCGTAAGATTGTTGTAAGGGTGACAGGCACCTTTTCCCAACAGTGCATAAAAAAGGCCAGTTCATCGAAGTGAACTGGCCTTTTTTGAATCATATTACAACTATGCAACTCTTCTACGCTTTCGCATCATCAGACCCACGCCTGCGAGGGCTGTGAGCATGATGCCGAGAAGGTAGATCAGATTAGTGCCTGAGCCACCGGTGTGAGGCAGTTCAACACCTTCATCATTGATTACTTTTAATTGATAACCATCGTGAATGTTTCCGCTCTTTCCTCTGCCGTCATCATCCAGTGTACTAATGATCTGGCTGTAGTTTACATCGCCCTGTGCCACTGTGATGGTTACGGGATCTGTTAACAGAAGATATCCGTCCGGGGCTTTTGTTTCTACGAGATAGTAGGTTCCTTCTGCGAGTTTTTCCAGGTCGATGGTTCCTACTTTTCCTTCCTCATCGGATGATACAAGTCCTGTTTTCACAGGTGTTTTTGGCTCCGCTTCATACCCTGCTTTGTCATACAGGTCGAATTCTGCTCCTGCCAAAGGTACGGTGCCATCCTGATTTGTTTTCAGGATGATAACCCCCGCCTTGACGGATTTTAAGCTGTTGGTGAACTGATTGTAATACCTTACATTCGGGGTATCAATGGTTCCTGTTACGGTGTCTTTCGCAACAGCAGTTTTGCTTACGG
>CACXGS010000178.1 GCA_902767195.1 uncultured Lachnospiraceae bacterium
ATATGATTCACTCAGAAATAATTTTATGACATTTGTCATAATGAATATGATATATGTCATTTCTCTGAATATCCTCCAATACAAAAAAAGGCAGCGCGCTCTCTGCACACTGCCTTGTATTATTTCTTCATTAGCTGTCTGTTTAAGAATCAAAAGATTCTATAAAAGAAAGAGCCTCGCTTATCCCTCCAGCCTCTTTAAAGCTGTCGGATATTTTCCCGGCGCCTTGTTTATAGCTCTCCTCTTTCAGCACCTTTGATACTGATTTCATAATATCTTCTTCCTGGATGGACGGGAGTCTCAGACCGGCACCAAGTTCCTCTGTTCTTTTTGCCACCGCATCCTGTTCCGGCGTCTGAGGGAACAGGATCAAAGGAACGCCGAAATATAAGCCTTCGCATGCCGAGTTCATCCCGCAGTGGGTTACAAAAGCATCTGCAATGGAAAGAACGGCCATCTGATCCACACTTTTATGAAGTTCGATATTATCGGGCACATGGTCAAAATGATCGGTGTTGGTCCCCATAGATATGATGACCTGATAATCCGTCTTTCCCAGTACAGTGATGCAGTTACGGTAAAAGTCTCTGTTCTGATTCACCGTACCCATGGAGATATATATGGTCTTTTCCGCCTTTTTCTCGTAGGGTTCCGTTACCGGACGAATGGACGGGCCGATAAAATGATACCTGTCGGAAAAAGTATCCGAACAGGGCTGAAAATATTTTGATGTATAGACAATTGTATTCGTATCATTGTCATTCTGGACGATGTCCAGAAGGCCTTTCACCGGATACCCCTTTTCCCTCAGCCGTTTCATCTGCCTGTTGACCTTGGGCATGGAAAAGAGCATTTTCAGTGTCTCTCCGGCACCATGTTTCATATATTTTGCAGAATACCGGTTGAATGCAAAAGTTGTTGTCGATGATATATAGGGGATCCCATGCTTCAGGGCAGCAAGCTTTCCCCAGTAGGCAACGGAATCTGACACGATAAGATCCGGCTGCAGTTCTGCCATCTTCTCCGTCACCATTTCATCAAGAGCAAGGGTGGAGGAGACCAGCAGTTCCACCGCGAAAGCCTGGTCCTTGCCGACGCGGTCTGCATTTTCTTTATCTTCCATCGTAAAATTATAGCCGTCACAAGGAAAGAATACCGCTCCGGCATTTTCTATCTTTTCCCGGAACATTTCAAAGGAAAAATAAAAGACTTTATGACCGGCACTCGTTAAGGCCTTCACAAGTGCCAGGGTCGGATTAGTATGCCCGTGGGCAGGAATACAAAACCATGCAATCTTCATAATGATTTATCGGCCTCCTTATCGTGAAATATTCTGCCGGAATGCTTTGAAAACGCCCTTATCATACTGTAGTTCATGTAAACTGTCAATTGACTCGAATCGTTTCTATGATAAAATTATTATTAATAGATGAACAGAAGGGAAAAGCCTGTAATTGAGGGAGGGACAAGATGAAAAGGAGACTCTGCAAACACAAAAGGAATGCGAAATTATTCTGTTCCATGACAGTTGCTGTCTTTATCGTCGTATTCTTTATAGGATGCGTCACTACAATTGATTTGAAAGCGGCTCAATATATATATATTCCGAGGAAAATCGTGAATTATAGTAATACTGACGATTATGGAAGAGTCACAAACTGGCGTAAGGATTTTGCAGACTATTATCAATTAAACAAATATGGAATGGAAACTCTTCACAAGATCAATTCTTCTGAAACAACCAAATACACTTTCAAGAAAGGTCTGCTTAAAGAAGTTCAGTACTACCGGCACAATAAGAGACTTGCAAAAGTCGTTTACAAATACAATAAAAAGAAACAGGTTACATCATACTATTCGTACAGCGGAAGCGGAAAATTAGTAGGAAAGACCCTGTATACTTATAAAAAAGACAAGCTGTATAAAATTAAAAATTATAATAAAAACATTCTTGCTAATACATGGGCATACAAATGGAAGGGGAAAAGATTATCCTCGATCTGTAAAAAATATGCCAGCAAACAGACCCTTCGCTACAAATATACATATAAATCAGGAAAGGTAACAAAGATTGAAAAAACAAGCTCAGACGGAGGAAACGATATTTATCTGTTTAATGCCAGAGGATATCTGAAACGATGTACGAGTAAATACTCCGACGGAAGCATTAGTGATGACTATGTATGTACTTATAAATATGATAAAAACGGGAATCCCAAGGTAGTGACCAGAATACACAAGAATGACAATGCTCCCGGTGCTGGAAAAAAAATAGTTTACTCAAAATATAAAAAATGTAAAGTGACGGACTTAGATCCGATTGTGCTCACAGCTCATCTGCATTTGGACTGTGAACATAAGATGAAAGGACTCCCGACAGATTTTTTATATTATTAAACTGCCGTCTCCGTTGAAAGAATGACATAGAATTATACTGCTGTCTGTCAGCAAATAGTAAGAGGCTGTCGCATTAGTTGCGGCAGCCTCTGTTGGCATAAGCTAAAAACCGTAATCTATGTATGTTACCTGATTGTTCTTTAACCGGATATCTACGAAGCCTTGCAGCCGTCCTCTGCGGCCTTCCTCTTTTAAGAACTTCTTGTAGGTCCTTGTGCAGCCACCGGCACCGACCTTGCATTTTTTGCTGATCTTGTAGGTCTTTGTTTTGATCTTCTCCCCTTTTGGATTCTGTACGCGAAGACCGGTTCTGGTGCCGTAACCTGAGACTTTTATTTTATATCCGTCATATGTCGCCTTCATTATCTTCTTTTTCAGGCCCATTCCTCCGCAGTAACCGGAGAGCGTGTAATTATCGGTCTTGGCCTGAGTCGGAACAGAAGCGAATCCGGATAATGTGATAATCATTGTCATGGCGAACATTGCAGCAATCAGTGTTTTTTTCATTTTTCTTTACCGTCCTATCTTTTTTTTATTTTTAACTGTTTACTGATAAGACGATAACACAGGTTTTATCACACAAGCGTCACACAAGATGAGTCATCGGTGTTTCTTATGGAAAATGGATAGCACTGCTTATAATTCGATGATATCACCGTCATCGGGAATCCAGATCCTGCCGTGATAGTACTCTCCTGCCTCTCTGCTGTAGAGTTCCCGCCGCTTTCCATAGGTTCCGTCTTCCGTATGCCACAGAATCAGATTCTTCACACGATTCCTCTCTGCGATCTCGGCGGCTTCTTTGACCGTCTGATGGCTGTATTGGTAGGCATGATAAAGGGGTTCTTCGTCGTAAAGGCAGAAGGCCTCCTGAAGCAGCCAGTCTGCCTGATTGCAGTATTTCTCTCCATTGGGACTTAAGGGTTCATCCCCGGCAAAGACAAGCCGCATTCCGTCTTCCCATTGCTGATGATAGCCGTATTGCCTGGCCTTCCGGGATTCTATATCGAAAAATGTAAATGTATAATCCAGTATCTGCCTCTCTTCCCCATCAAAGACCGGAACAAAGAAGATCCGGCGATCCATGAAATCCTGGCTTCTCTTTTTCAGAATCATCCGGCATACTGCCCGCATCTTATCCAGCACTTCGCTGTGACCGTAAAGGTAAAAATCACCTTCATAATCATCCAGCTCCAGATACTCTGCGATCATTCGGACAACCCAGACCATTCCAAGGAAATGGTCCGTATGCTCATGGGACAGGAAAGCATGATGAAGATTGCGCCAGTCCAGATTCAGCTCATCAAAACTGTGCAGGATATCCGTCCCCCCGGTGCCGTCTGTAAGAAACAGCTCATTTCCATTGTCAAGGACACAGGAAGTATTCACATATTTTGAGACATTAGCAGTCCCCG
>CACXGS010000179.1 GCA_902767195.1 uncultured Lachnospiraceae bacterium
CGGGATTACACGGAGCGAAACTACACTATAGAAATGCTTAAAAGCCTTGGGCGGGGTGATATTCTCGTTATGGAAGCTGTAGAGCGGTTTGATTATACCCTCGCACCCAGCTGCCTTGAGACAGCTGAGATACTGAAAAACAGTTTTTCATAATAAAAGCCGCATCACTGCGGCTTTAAAGAGGAATATTTCCATGTTTTTTCCACGGTTCTTCCACTCTCTTTTTATTTAGAGCAGATAGAGCCGATTTTATTGTCTTTTTCATATCCGAAGGATATATGACTTCATCAACCAGCCCGCGTGATGCAGCGATATACGGGTTCATAAAATGTTCTTCATATTCTTTTATAAGCTGAGCTCTTCTGCCGGAATCTTCCGCAAGTTCTTTTCTGTACATAATATCCACGGCTCCCTCAGCTCCCATGACAGCTACTCTGGCGATCGGTAATGCAAACACCAGATCCGCACCCATTTTCTTGCTGTTCATAGCAATATAAGCTCCGCCAAAAGCCTTCCTCAATATTACACCTATCTTTGGGACTGTAGCCTCAGCATAGGCATATAGGACTTTAGCACCATGCCTTATTATTCCGGCATGTTCCTGAGCTTTTCCCGGCATATAGCCCGGGGTATCAATAAGAGTGATAAGAGGGATATTGAAACAGTCACAAAACCTTATAAAACGAGCAAGCTTGTCAGAGGCATCAGTATCTATAACTCCGGCCATTACATTTGGCTGGTTTGCTATTATTCCAAGAACTTCTCCGTCCATTCTGCAGAAACCGGTTATCATGTTTCTTGCAAAATCCCGCTGAATCTCAAAAAAACTCCCTCTGTCCGCAAGAGAATAGATGACTTTTTTCACATCATACGGTTTTGCCTGATCATCCGGAATTATTTCCTGGATATCGCAGGACCTGTCAACCGAAATACTGTCTGTTTTCGGCGGGAGTTCCGTATTATTTGAAGGGAGATACCCCAACAGCTCCCTAACCCCTTGAAAACAGGATCTTTCATCAGCAAATTTAAAATGAGCGACACCAGAAACCGAAGTCAGCACATCTGCTCCTCCGAGCTGCTCCGCATTTGTTTCTTCTCCTGTTACAGTCTTCACCACTTTTGGGCCAGTTACAAACATATGCCCGGTCTTTTCCACCACAAAAACAAAATCACAGATCGCAGGAGAATAACATGCCCCACCTGCGCACGGCCCTGCCATGACGGATATCTGCGGAATAACTCCTGAAGCTCTTGTATTTCTGAGAAACATCCCTGAATAACCGCTTAAGGAGTCTATCCCTTCTTCGATCCTCGCGCCTCCGCTATCGATTATTGCAACAAGCGGACATCTGGCGTTTAAGGCCATATCCATTATCCTGCATATCTTTTTGGCGTGATATTCACCAAGTGTACCGCCGATAACCGTAAAATCCTCTGAATATGCAAATACCAGGCGGCCGTCAATCCTGCCATAGCCAATGATGACTCCGTCTCCGGGAACCGACTTTTCTTTCATGCCGAAAGCGGTTGTCCTCGAGACGACCATGGAATCGACTTCTATGAAACTGTCTTTATCAAAAAGCAGCTCTATTCTTTCACGGGCAGTAAGCTTGCCCTGCTCATGCTGCTTCAAGATCCTTACTTTTCCTCCGCCTTCTCTGCTCCTCTGTCTTATTCTTTCAAGCTCTTCAAAATAACTGCTGTCCCACATGAGCTACTCCATGAAATCCATAATGTCCCGAACAGTTTCAAAACTTTTTATATCTTCCCCTGAAACCTTTTTCCCGCACTCCTCGTCTATCATGACTATGAGTGAAAGCCTCATCATCGAATCCCAACAATCCAGATCTTCCAAAACGTTTTCCGGTTTGAGTTCTCCGTCTTCCATTTCGAAAAGCTCCGTAAGAAGCTGAAGTTTTTTCCAATCTTCCATGACCATTCTCCCAAGAATTATTAGCTTAAACTATATCGAGCATAATGCTGCCCCATGAAAGGCCTACTCCGAACCCAACCAGCATTATCTTTCCCTTTGGTGGAAGCATATTGTTTTCATCTGCCTGCTTCAGAGCGACCGGTATGGAAGAAGAGACTGTATTGCCTGTTTCTTCGAGATTGACACAGAATCTGTCTTCCGGTATTCTGAGTTTCTTCCTTAGCACATCGAGCATATATGCGTTAGCCTGATGTAAAATATACAGAGAAACTGCATCTTTTTCAAGCCCGTATTTTCCCAAAAGAGCATTGACAGTCTTTGGGACTGTTTCTAGCGAGAAGGAAAAAATATCTGTTCCGGACATATAAAGGTCGTTCATACTTCTTGCGTAGCCATCTTCATCCTTTTTAACAAGCGCTGTTTCTGCACTGTACGGAATCCTTGACATTCCTGCAGGAACAATGAGTTTGTCATATCCGGAGCCGTCGGTCCCGTAATCAGCCTGCCCTATTTCGAGACAACCTTCAGTTGAAATCAATGTGGCCGATGCTCCATCTCCAAATAGAGTCCTGGTGCTCATATCAAGAGGATTTATATACCTGCTGTATGTCTCTGCCGTCACCAACAACACATTTTCAGCCATTTCCGACACCACCAGCGCCTTTGCTGTCATAAGCCCGTAGATGTATGCGCTGCAGCCGAGATTTATGTCATAAGCTCCTGCCGATTTCTTTATTCCGAGCCGC
>CACXGS010000180.1 GCA_902767195.1 uncultured Lachnospiraceae bacterium
AAGGCCGGTAACATCCCATTCCGTGACGACTGTGTAGGTCTTATACTCCGGAGTCTTCACTGTGATCACAGTCTTTCCTTTATCATCGACCTTAAAAGTAAAGTCACACGATTTTCCGTCAATGAGTGCTTTTCCATCTGTACAAAAGGCATTGGATGGTTTTCCGTCACTTTTTTTAGTCACCACACCCAGACAGTATTCCTTACCTTCTTCGAAAGGAGCGGGACCGACCTGGCCATTCCAGTTGTTTTCCTGGCTCAGCCTGATCTCTGTGCCATCCACAATCGTCCAGTTTCCTCTTCCTTCCGGTTTGGACATAAGGACAACCTCCAGTGATTCGGGAGGTTCCGGTCCTTCCAGCTTAATCTCTACAGGGTATACTGCGCCCTGATACGTCTTTGTGATCGGGAACTCGCCCGCCTTATCCTGACCATATGCTCCATAATTCACCTTATACTGGAAGTTCCGCGGTTTACCATCCTTTATGACAGACAGGATCATCGTCCCATTTTCCTCGATGGTGTTACCCTGCTGATCATTCATCCGGACGCGGAAATTGTTATCCGTATACACAGTAACTGAGGAGAAGAAGTACTGCTCTTTGCTGATCCCGTCTGTTTTCCTCTCCTGGAGATTCTCCCATTCACCATCCTGCTTTTGATGCTGGAGGATATAAGCGGATACATCTGTTGCAGGATCATACTTAAACCACGCCGGCTCTCCGGCCCAGTTGTCTTTGAAAGAGAAGTACCTGCCCCATGGCATAATCCAGATCGTCGTTGTCAGGTTATTATTGCTCATCTTCTCAGTGCAGGCATAATCCATGATGTTCTGCACCCCGTTTTGATTCAGGAGGCAGGTCAGAATCGCATAACCGGGAAGAACGTCCTCCCGGGCTTTCTGCACGTTATGACCTCGACGATCATTTTTTGTGCCCATCTCTGCCCATGGCATCTGGTCGCTGACATAGATCCTCTTCCCGTCCATATCAAGAAGGTCAATCCAGTAATCCTGATAATTGCCTGTATCGGGAAGCGGATCAAAGGTATGCTCCCAGTGATTGTCATTGTTCAGTATAACCTCGCCTTTCTTATCCCATTCCTCCTTCACATTGTCATAATAGAACAGCTGGGCTGTCAGGCTTTCCGGTCTGAATGCATCCGGAACCCCTTCCCAATCCTTTTCAACCCAATTCACATTAACGTGGCAGCGTCTCTCTTCTGTGACCCTGGTCAATTTGATGGTGGTGGTGAAAATATCGTCTGTGTATTTCTCATCATAGTCTTCATAGTGGATGCCAGACTCTTCTTCTGTTACCGAAGTGGCCACATAACTGTAAATTGCTGTCTCGCCATTTTTATGACACTTATACTGTCCGGTCAGCATCCGTTCTGTCTGGTTCCAGTCGATAGCCACAGGCGGCTTATTTCCATCATTTGACAGATAATACATGAACCCAAATATATCATTCCAATTTTCGAGCCAATTATCCGTGTATAAAGTGCATTCCCAGTTGTTTTCATTGTTTAGCTGTGCTTTTCCGATCGATTCCTGTTCTCCTTTGGCTGCATACGGTCTTTCCTGGTTTCCATCATCTTCATTATTATTCTTCGGTATAACCGGTACTTCACGACCGGCTTGAGGTCCAAAAACCTTTATAGCTTCGACCGTTACAGGCTCATGGGTAACGCCTTCTTCTCCATCTTCCCAGACCAGTCTGATCTTGCACTGGGCCCTTACCGCGTTCCCGTTATTCTCGATCTCAACGATGGGATTCAAGGGATCACTGACATCAGAATTATCAATATTTTTAAGTGTATAATGAACAACATAGTTTGCTGCTGCCTTGACTCCCCCTACCGCAACCATAAAGGGATAAAGCTCACCATTGTCTTCGACCAGCTTTCCGTCCTTATCCTTTTCACGGACACTCCACTTCTGGGAATCGGATATGTCAAGCTTCGTCTGGAAACTTCCTTCCCAGTGATTTTCCTCCGTAAGCCGAATCTGTTCTTTTTCAACCCATGTATTCTGTTTCTCATCCCAAAGTCTGAGCACCACATCGACCGGATCATGTACAAACTCTTTTTGATCCTCCTCTCCCGGATTCTGCTCTTTCTGCCACTGAATCTTTGCCGAGATAGTACGTAACGCTCCCAGCTTGTTCGTGATAATAAACTGGTCTTTCTCTGTATCAAATGTATAGTTAACCTTGTAAGTGCGCCGGATTGGATCTTTATAAGGATATGTGTCAACCCAGACCATTTTGCCTTCATTGTTCGGTACATAACCTCCAATGACCCCTCCGGATTTAAAATACACGTCAAACTCTCCGGTATCACCGTCCACAAGCAGCCTGCCGTTCGCGTCCCATTCCACGACACGCCAGGATTCTCCTTTCACAACGGGAACCGGCTTGAATGTTCCTTCCCATCC
>CACXGS010000181.1 GCA_902767195.1 uncultured Lachnospiraceae bacterium
ACTGGGGCATCTCCAGGAATCGTTACTGGGGTACTCCGCTCAATGTATGGGTCTGTGATGACTGTGGCCATATGGACTGCATCGGAAGCCGGCAGGAGCTGGCAGATAAGAGCGGGAATCCGGAGGCGATGGAAGTGGAGCTTCATCGTCCCTATATCGATGAGATTACAATTTCCTGTCCGGTGTGCGGTAAAGTTATGAAGAGAGTTCCGGAAGTGATTGACTGCTGGTTTGATTCCGGAGCCATGCCTTTTGCCCAGTATCATTATCCTTTTGAGAATCAGGAATTTTTCAAAGAGCATTTTCCTGCCAAGTTTATCTCAGAGGCAGTAGACCAGACCAGAGGATGGTTTTACTCTCTTCTGGCGGAATCTACACTGCTCTTTAACAGGGCCCCCTTTGAGAATGTTATTGTTCTGGGTCACGTTCAGGATGAGAATGGCCAGAAAATGAGCAAGAGTAAAGGAAATGCGGTGGATCCCTTTGAGGCTCTTGAGCAGCACGGCGCAGATGCCATCCGCTGGTATTTCTACTCCAACAGTGCTCCCTGGCTGCCCAACCGTTTCCATGATAAAGCAGTGACGGAAGGCCAGCGGAAATTTATGGGTACTCTCTGGAATACTTACGCATTTTATGTTCTTTATGCCGATATCGACGAGTTCGATCCGACCAAATATACATTAGATACAGAGAAGCTGTCCGTTATGGACCGCTGGCTCTTATCCAAATTAAATAGCTGTGTGAAAACAGTGGATGATAATCTTGCGTCCTACAGGATACCGGAGACAGCGAAAGCTCTCCAGAGTTTTGTGGATGATATGAGTAACTGGTATGTCCGTCGTTCCAGAGAACGTTTCTGGGCGAAAGGAATGGAGCAGGATAAGATCAATGCCTACATGACACTCTATACAGCTCTGGTAACCATATCCAAGGCCGCAGCTCCAATGATTCCGTTTATGACGGAAGACATTTATCAGAATATTGTCAGAACAGTGAATCCGCAGGCTCCGATCAGTATTCATCTGTGTGATTATCCGACAGTGCAGGAAGACCTGATCGATCCTGAGCTGGAGAAGAATATGGATGAAGTCCTTCAGATTGTTGTTTTGGGACGAGCTGCAAGGAATCTTTCCGGTATCAAGAACCGCCAGCCTGTCGGTGAGATGTATGTACAGGCAGAGAACCGGCTGGATGCTTTCTTTGTTGAGATCATCAGGGATGAGCTGAATGTGAAGAACATTGAGTTTAAGGATGACGTTTCTGACCTGATCAGTTACAGCTTCAAACCACAGATGAGGATCCTTGGTCCCAAGTACGGTAAAGAGCTGGGACAGATCCGGAAGATCTTAAGTGAGATTGACGGAACCGCTGCCAAAAAAGAGCTGGATGAGACCGGAGTTTTGACAATTGAACTGAATAGTGGTAGTATTGAGCTTACGCCTGAAGAGCTGCTGATCGATACACAGCAGAAAGAAGGCCTGATCACACAGGCTGACCGTGGTGTTACAGTGGTTCTTGATACGAATCTGACTCCGGAACTGATTGAGGAAGGATTTGTAAGAGAGATTATCAGCAAGATTCAGACGATGAGAAAGGAAGCCGATTTTGAGGTGACCGATCATATCAGCGTCAGTGTGAAAGACAACAATAAGATTAAAGAGATCATGAATGCTCACTCTGATGAGATCCGACAGGATGTATTGGCGGATGAGATCTTATTCGACACGGAGATCGGATATTCCAAAGACTGGAATATCAACGGGGAGAAGGTAAGACTCGGTGTCGAGAGAAAATAACAGGAGGATGAACATTTGATCAAAAAGAATAAAGTAAAATTCAGCAAAAAGAAATTTAAGAAAGCGGTTCAGGACCAGGTCAGGATGCTGTTCCGCCGTGATATGAACGAAGCCACACCGCAGCAGATGTTCCAGGCGGTAGCCTATGCGGTGAAGGATTCGATCATTGATGACTGGATCGCTACACATAAGGCCTATATTGAGCAGGACCAGAAGATGGTTTACTATATGTCCATGGAATTCCTGATGGGAAGAGCCCTGGGCAATAACATGATCAATATGCTTTGCTACGACGAGATCCGGGAAGCCCTCGATGAGATGGGATTTGATCTGAATCTGATTGAAGATCAGGAACCGGACGCGGCTTTAGGCAATGGAGGTCTCGGACGACTGGCAGCATGTTTCCTGGATTCTCTGGCCACCCTGAACTACCCGGCATACGGCTGCGGTATCCGTTATCGCTACGGTATGTTTAAACAGGAGATACAAGACGGATTCCAGATTGAGAAGCCGGACGACTGGCTCAAGTATGGCAATCCTTTTGAGATCCGCAGAGATGAGTATGCGGTAGAAGTTAAGTTTGGCGGCTATGTTGACGTGGTGAACGGACCGGACGGCAAGCCCAAGTTCTACCAGAAAGGTTACAGGAGTGTCCTTGCCGTTCCCTATGATATGCCGGTAATCGGCTACGGCAACGGTATTGTGAATTCCCTTCGAATCTGGGATGCCCAGGCTATACAGAATTTCAACCTGGATGACTTTGACAAGGGAGAGTATCAGAAGGCCGTGGAGCAGGAGAACCTGGCCAGGACCATCTGTGAGGTCCTCTACCCCAACGACAATCATATGGCGGGAAAAGAGCTCCGCTTAAAGCAGCAGTATTTCTTTACCTCCGCCTCTGTCCAGAGGGCTCTTCAGAAGTTCAAACAGACGCATGACAGCATCTTTGATCTTCCCAATAAAGTATGTTTCCAGATGAATGATACCCACCCCACCGTAGCCGTTGCCGAGCTGATGAGGCTTCTGGTGGACGAAGAAGGACTGGAGTGGGATGAAGCATGGGATCTTGTATCCAGGACCTGTGCATATACCAACCATACCATCATGTCGGAAGCCCTTGAGAAATGGCCGATTGAGCTCTTTTCCAGGCTGCTTCCCCGTGTATACCAGATCATCGAGGAGATTAACCGCCGCTTTGTGATCGAGATTCAGAACCGGTTCCCCGGTGAGCCGGACAGAATCCGGAAAATGGCGATTCTTTATGACGGTCAGGTCAGAATGGCCAACCTGGCTATCGCCGGCAGCTTTTCCGTCAACGGAGTTGCGCGGCTTCACACGGAAATCCTTAAAAACCGTGAGTTAAAGGATTTCTATGAAATGATGCCACAGAAGTTTAACAATAAGACAAACGGTATCACCCAGAGACGTTTCCTCCTTCACGGAAATCCTCTGCTGGCCCGCTGGGTGACTGACAAGATCGGCAACGAGTGGATAACAGATCTGTCTCATATGAAGGAACTGGCAATCTATGCGGATGATCCCAGAAGCCAGAGAGAATTCATGCAGATCAAGTACCAGAATAAGGTGCGTCTTGCCAATTATATCAAGGAGCATAACGGCATCGATGTGAACCCCAGGTCCATCTTTGACTGTCAGGTTAAGAGACTGCACGAATATAAACGTCAGCAGATGAACATCCTGCATGTTATGTATCTGTATAATCAGCTGAAGACCCATCCGGACATGGATATTGTCCCAAGGACTTTCATTTTCGGTGCTAAGGCAGCGGCAGGTTACCGTACTGCCAAGCTGACCATTAAACTGATTAATTCCGTAGCCGACCGCATCAATAATGACGAGTCCATCGGTGGAAAGATCAAGGTCGTCTTCATCGAAGATTATCGTGTATCCAATGCCGAGCTGATCTTTGCGGCAGCTGATGTCAGTGAACAGATTTCGACAGCCTCCAGGGAGGCCTCCGGAACCGGAAACATGAAGTTCATGCTGAACGGTGCTGTTACTATCGGCACCATGGATGGCGCTAATGTGGAGATCGTGGAAGAAGTCGGTGAAGAGAATGCTTTCATATTCGGACTGAGTGCCGATCAGGTAATGGAATATGAGAGGAACGGCAATTATTATCCGAGAGATATCTACAATAATAATGAGGATATCAGACAGGTACTGACCCAGCTGGTGAATGGGTATTATGCACCGGAGAATCCGGAGCTCTTCCGCGAGCTGTATAATTCTCTTCTGGATAAGGACACCTACTTTACCCTGATGGACTTTGATTCCTACAAAGAGGCTCAGAGAAGAGTCGATCAGGAATACAGGGATCAGGAATCCTGGGCCAGAAAAGCCATGCTTCAGACTGCCTGCTGCGGAAAGTTTTCTTCGGACCGTACCATCCAGGAATATGTTGACGAAATCTGGCATTTAGGCAAAATTAAGCCCGTTAACAAAAAATAGTCATATAATTTGATTCCCTTTTCGAGGATAGAATAATCCCCGAAAAGGGAATTTTTTTGCCGTAAAGAAGGAATGAAACCATCTTTACTACCAAAAAACAAGGGAGAAATATCATGAAAAATTGTTGATATTAACTCAGAACAGAAAAATATTTAGAAATTTTGATTAAAATTTGCAATTTGCAACAAAAAAGTATAGAATATAGTCGAGTAATCATCTTTTCTTACAGGAGGGGTTATGAGAGCTACAATAGATGAGATCATGGACTCACTGCAGAAGGGACAAAGTAAAAGGGTGGAAGAGCTTGTCAAGATGGCTCTGGACGAAGGAATCTCCTCCCGGGAGATTCTGGAAGATGGCTTTTTGAAGGGAATGGAGACCCTGGCTGACCAGTTCGAGCATGAGGAAGTGGGTGTGCCGCGTATTCTCTCTGTTACCAGAGCTCTGGATAAGGGTGTGGAAGCCCTTCATCGCTATATGGGACACCGTGAAGTAAAGGAGATCGGTACCGTAGTGTTAGGAACAGTGAACGGTGAGCTTCATGATATTGGAAAGAACCTGGTGAAGTTGATGATGGAGAGTCGGAATATCCTTGTTGTGGATCTGGGTGTCAATGTTCCTTATTCAAAGTTTGTGAATGAGGTCATTAACAGTAAGGCGAAGGTGCTCTGCCTGAGCGGCATCCTGCCGGACACCTACAAGGATATGAGGGCGGTGATTGAAGAATTTGAACTGCGCGGAATCCGGGACAGGGTTTATATCATGGTCGGCGGCTACTATATGAACGCTGAGCTGGCAAGAAAAATCGGGGCAGACTGTTATACGGAAGATGCCGGAAGCTGTGCGGAGACAGCCTGCCGCTATCTTATGAAAAAGGGAAGACGCAAAAAGAAGATCCAGGAAGAAGTATCGTAGATGAGTGACTGCCGGGAGCCCGGCAATCGCGGGATCGGATAGTATGAATGCTTGGAGGAAACTTGAGTGGCAGATAAGAATATTTATATCACAGATGTTGTAGACGTTGATGAATTACAGACATTGCAGGATAACTGGGCTAAGGCTACGGATCTGGCATTTGTCACAGTGGATGTGAAAGGGGAGCCCATCACCAGTTACAGTAATTTTACCCCTTTCTGTGAGAAGCTGAGACAAACAGATAAATATCGGGAGAGATGCTATTACTGTGATGCCTGTGGCGGAAGGAAGGCAAGGAAGGTCGGTAAGGCTTATGTTTATGTTTGTCATGCCGGGCTGATTGACTTTTCTATACCGATCATGATCCAGGGGCAGTATGTGGGCTCCATCCAGGCAGGTCAGGTGACCAGCAAGGACTTCGAAGATCTGAAGCCGGTGATGGCTCTGTCGGAGGACTGGCAGCAGGACGAAGAACTGCTGACGCTCCACGGCGAGGTGTCTGTCATGACGGTGGAGAAGATTAAAGCCGTAGCCCAGACCATCTGTGACAGTTACAATTATTCGCTGGAGAAGGAATATACCAATAAAGTGCGTTCGGAACTCCGTGAGAAACAGTACAGAATCATGAAGGAAGAGAAGCTGCGGATAGAGATGGAGAAGTCCCTGAGAGACATCGAGCTGAAAGCGCTTCACTACCAGATTAATCCTCATTTTCTGTTCAATGTTCTGAACACGATTGGAAGACTTGCCTTCTTTGAGAATGCCAAGATGACGGAAGACGTTATCTATTCTTTCTCTGACATGATGCGATACCTTCTGCAGAGCAGTTCTGATCCTCTTACATTACTGAGCAGCGAAGTGACACATGTTAATAATTATCTGAAGATTCAGAAGATCCGACTGGGCAGCCGTCTTCAGTATGAGATTGACATCCCTGAACATTATATGGGAGTGAAGCTGCCGTTTCTGGCTATGACGACCATTGTGGAGAATTCCGTCAAATATGCTGTGGAGAACAGGGCAGATGGCGG
>CACXGS010000182.1 GCA_902767195.1 uncultured Lachnospiraceae bacterium
CTTCAAAGGAGACATTCTTCACCGCATGAAAAACATCAGACGACCGTTTGTCGGGATTAAACAGACTCTCCTTAATGGAAGTGGCGTGAATGCTTCGATAGTCGATACAGACATTTCTTACGCTGATCGCGCTCTCCCTGGTCGAGAAATCAATGTCTTCCTTCTCATTATCATTTTTATCAAAGATATCTTCATCCGGGACGAATCCCGTATCGTTATTATTACCCATCAGATCACCTTAACATAACTGTTCTCATTCTTGTATACTTTGCGGATACCCAGTGCAGAAATAATGATACCGAGAATAAACCAGATCAGCAGCCAGTGCAGATCCGGCGTCACCTGGTGGAGAATTACTTTCCTCAGACTGCTCAGAACCAGCGCCATGGGATTGGCATGCATCAGAACACCCACAATATTTGGCGGAAGCCTTGTCTCAATGTTATAGAAAATACCGGTCAGGTAGAAGATCATACGAAGGACGATATTGGTCACATTGGTAAGGTCCTGGATAAACACCCCGTAGTGCATCAGAAACAGCATGATTCCGAAAGTAAAGGAAAACATGACGATAAGAATCGGGATGATATACAGAAGCTTCCAGGAAACCGGAATCCTGAAATATATGATCATGGCTACGACGATACAAAAGGATATGCACATCTTGATCCCGTTAAAAATCATCCTCGAGATCAGAAGCACAAACTTAGGCATATATACCTTGGTAACAATCGACTTATTACTCTTCAGAATCTTAACACTCTGATGAAGACACCGGTTAAAGAAGTCCCACGCCGTGATACCGATAAAAATAAATACCGGGAAATACTCTTCCTTTGCATTAAACACGACGCCAAAAATAAATGCATAGATCAGCATGAAGCAGAAAGGTTCCAGCACCCACCATACCCAGTTGAGGTAAGAGTTGGCTACTTCTGACTTCAGTTCCGACTGGGCTGCATAGATCGCATATCGATAATGCCCGGTCAGATCTTTCCAAAAACGTTTCATGGTATTCCTCCGTCATCCAAAAACTTCACGCATTATATATATCACATACCATGTTTTTTCGCAACCGAATCCACAAAAATGGTATCAGAGAACACCCTTCTGCTTCAGGTAATCCTCCACAGACTCTTTCTTATAAAGGTCGGGTACCAGTTCATACACCTTATCTGCATAGTCCCCTTTACCCTCAGACTCCCAGACCATTTTAGCATAGGAAAAAAGCTCGTCATCGATCATAAAACCGATCTGCTTATCATAATACTCATCGGTCTTCCTCAGATATTCCGAGAGGATGCTCCTGAGCTTTTTGATATCTTTTCCTTCTGCTGCTTTTTTCAGTTCTTTCCTCTTCCCCCGGAGCTTGAACCACACATCGATACGGTCCACACTGCGGCGGATTCCGGCGAAGGTATTGGTAATCCTTTCCTCATGCCAGACGTAATCCCAAAGCTTCCAGGTATTAAAATTGTTCATCTCCTGCATAAGGACCTTCCAGTCCCTGCCTTTATCCCTGGAGAATTCCATGTACTCCTCATAGGGAAGGTCACAGTCGGCAATAACACGGATCCGGTCTGCCGAGAGGTAGTCACAGAGGTTCTGATCTTTCCAGTCCTCCCCGTAGAGTTTCTCCATAAATTCCTCGTAGCGTTTGGAATTACAGAGCATCCTTCCCTCGAAGGGGATTCGTTCCGGATCTTCAAACAGATCCTCCGGCAGCTCATGCCATCCTCCGGCACGGGTCATGTAAAAATTAGCGGACCCGTCATTCTTACCTCCTGCCAGATTCTTGGCAAGCACCCAGCGGAGAATCTGCTCATCAGACATAAAGAGCGAACGCAGATATCCCCAGCGAAGGCCGCCTGTATTGTGAACAATCTTATCAATATTAGGCTCATTGAAAGTAATCGCTGCCTGCTCCGGATCCTCCCTCCAGGCCTTCTCCATCTGCTTGATCTTGAAAACCGAGTAGGGGAGCTTCCCGCCGGTGCGGATCTTCTGCATCACATAACGCTCTGCGCCGAAAACTTTTCCGCTGAATGTCTGGGTACGGGTTACAAAAATGGTTATGGCAATCCCGGGCTTGGTGTAGTAGTGTCCGCCGATATAATCGATCAGAGTAGACTTTTTATCCACGAAGCGGAACATCATCTGCTTAAGGTCGGGGTTATCATACCATGACTCCACCGCCCTGGTCTCACTGAGATTCTCCTCAGTATACCGCATGAGCTCGATCATATGGGCAAGAGGCATGATAATGTCAAAAGCATACTGGTCAAAAGGAAAACTTCCGTATGTTTTAGCAATTACCGCGCTTCTTCCAAAGAGAACATACTTCAGGTTCTTCTTCTGACAGATCATATCAATATCATCCATCAATTCCATTAATCGTTCTTGAATATCTGTCATAATCTGTTCTCCCGTCTCTTTGTAATATCAAGATGAAGCATTCCGTTCAGGGAATTCTTCATCACCCAGTCATAATGCTTATCGGCCTGCTCCCGGTCTCCTCGCTTCCATGCAAGGTCTCCCAGTGTTTTAATACAGAGATCATCATCTTTGTATTCTTTCAGCAGGTTCCGGATCTCCTCTTCGGAAGAAGCAAGAGCTTCTTCATCCTCTGCCAGTCCGGCTCTCATCATAGCCGCCCGGACCTTAAGCTCCCGGCATTCCGGATAGATGGCCAGGCCTTCCTCCGCCAGCCGGATACCATTCTCCAGACGTCCGTAAAGCTGCTCTGCCTTTACCTTGCGAACACGTTTTACCATGTCCTTAAAACTGAGGATCAGGTCCGTATCGGGAACATGATTGGCTTCCCGTATACTCATGATCTTGGCAGCCGTATGGTAATCATTCCTGAGATAGAACAAGGTAAAGAGGGCGGCATCTACCAGATCATCGCCGATATTCAGGTATCCTTCCCAGACTCTGGGTACAGACATCTGGTCTTCCAGGTATTTCTCAAAAAGCCGGTATAAGACTTCCATCTTCTTCGGATCACGGGCATCCATCAATCCGGCAACATCAATACCATCTTTCTCAATCTTCTTGCGGATCTTCAGCTCGTCGTAAGCGGCCAGCTTATCCACAAAATCCAGGGTAGTCCTGGTTCTCCAGTATCCTTCTTTCACCGCTTTGTGTTTGAAGGCCTGTCGATCTTCGAGAAGCTTCTTCTCATCGATCAGTCTCATGTAATCCGACACATAGACTTCACATCCCAGATTGGAATGGGATTGGGGTGAATGTCTCTTCTTGTGGTCAGGAAGCATGTCGAAGGTGTCTCCGTAATAATTCTGCAGAAGCTCGATATAATGTCCTGCAATGGGAAGCTTATGTCCTTCAAAATCCGCATAATACACGGAATCATAGACAAACTTTGGAGCAAAGGAGGGCGGACCGATCTTCCTGGCGGAACTCACAAGATAGGTATCACAATCGTCATAGTGCTGATTGAAGATTCTCTTCTCCAGCTTCTGAAGAACTGCCTCCTTACCGATCTTCTTCTCCTCCTCCAGGAACTCCTGGTAAAGCTCCCACCACCGCTCTGTCTTCATATAGACATGGCGGTAACTGGAATTAGAGTATTCATCATAAGCAAAAAAGAGGTCGATGGCCTCCTGTTTTTTAACAGGGTCTCCCGGGAGCTCCAGCAGATAAAAAACATCAATACACTGACCGCAGACCGGTTTCCAGAATTCGGACTTCTGTCCGACCCTGGTGGATTCCAGGTCGGCATACCTTCCGAACACTGTCGGGAACTGCCTGTCCAGACGCACATCCCTGTAGTCTCTTTTGGTGGGATCTAATTCTTTCTTACAGGCCTCCACCCATTTATAATAATTGTCCTCCGTCATGGAAATATCAAGATCATCATCCCAGGGGATAAAGCCCTCGTGGCGAACTGCCCCCAGGGTGGTTCCGTAATCAATGAAATATTCGATGTCATATTTCCTGCATATCTCATCGATCTCCAGCACCAGTTTCAAAAGATGTTGTTGAGTCGCTGTCATCTTATGCTTTGCCATAATCTACCTGTCCTCTTTCTCTTTTTGTTCTCTTGCCCTTTTCTGCTTCATAAGCACATATCCTTCAAACAGATCCAGATCTTCTTTGGTTGTGATCTTCAGATTGGTCTGTGACCCGTAGGAAAAGTACACGGTCTGACCCATGTACCACATCAGCGTTGTCGTGTGCGGCTCCACCTCATTGATGGCTCCGGTTCGTTCCGCTTCCTTATACAGGTCCCTGATATATCCGTATTTGAATGCATGGGGTGCGTTCATCACCGCAATAGTGTCTCTGTCGATCCAGGTGCTGCACTTGGTCTCATCATCCTTCAGACCACTCAGCACATAAAAAGGTGTCGTAGTGATAGCATTGCCCTTCTCTTTGCAAACCCGGATGGCATCCGTGATGATTTCTTCCTCCACAAAGGGATTGGCTGCAAAATGTACCAGCACAATATCATCGTCCTGTAACTTATCTTCCAGATAATAGATTCCGTTGAGGACCGATTCCTGGAAGGTGGCGCCACCCTCTGCGATCCACTTAAGCTTGGTCAGCCCGTACTTCTCCTTCATCTCCTCCATATAGGGGATGTAGGAATGGATACACACGATCTCCACAGCATCAATCTGGGGGTGCTCCTGGAACTTCTCCACCGTATAGGCAAGAACCGGCTTGCCCAGGACTTCCACAAACTGCTTGGGAATCCCGGCACCGACCCGGTTGCCGACACCTCCCGCCAAAATGACTGCTACATTCATAATATTATACCTTTCCCTTCTTTGCTTGTCTTCTCCCGACGACCTCCCAGATCAGCGCACCGCATATTAAAAGGATGCAGACGATCTGTGTCGCAGGAATCCCTGTCTTCCCAACCTGAAGCTGGTCCACTCTGAGGCTCTCAATAAAGAACCTCCCGATACCGTAACCGAACATATACATGGCAAACAGTTCCCCGTCAAATGCCTTGTTCTTACGATACAGGAACAGAATGAGCAGAAGCATCAGATTCCACATTCCTTCATAGAGGAAAGTGGGGTGGACCTGAATAACCTGCGTTTCCCGGCCGCCTGATGTAACTGTCACCAGATGGTCCATAAGTCCGGATGAAACGAGCTCACCCGTTCTTCCTCTTATCTTAAAGAACTCCACCGGAATCTGCATGGCAGTAAAACCTTCCGTATAACCCCCGAAGGCTTCCCGGTTGAAAAAATTACCCCATCTTCCAATGATCTGACCCGTCAGGATACCCATGGATGTGATATCCAGCATCACCGGAATCTTAATCTTTCTCTTCCTGCAGAAAGCAACCAGAAAGAGGAAGCCGACCATAAGGCCTCCAACCACACCCAGTCCGCCATGCCGCAGGTTGATCATCTCTATAAAACTCTGATTCTTGTAATAATCCCAGGAAAAAATCACATAATAGGCTCTGGCACCCAGAATGCCCGGAATCAATGTGATCATCAGGAAATCCATCACATTTTCCGGATCCACACCGATACTCCTGGCATAGCGCATGGAGACAGTCAGAGCCAGGGCAAAGCCGATGGCGATCATGATACCGTAATACATGATGTGAAAGCCACCGAGATCAATATACTGACCCACCCCTCTAAGAAGGATCCCCGGTCCCGGAAAAGCGATATCATTATAATTCATAATCTTGTCCTATCTGAATACATTATAACACA
>CACXGS010000183.1 GCA_902767195.1 uncultured Lachnospiraceae bacterium
CCGGACATTCTCACAAAGAATCTTCTCTCAAACTCCAGGCAGCTGTCGATGGTCTGTTTCTCGGCTTCCCAGATAATATCGAAATGATTCCCTTTTCTCCGGATACAGTCGATCACATCCCCGACTACAGCGCTGGCAGTGGGAAGACTTCCGGCTCCCTTACCATAAAACATCGTGTCCTCCACCATATTGCCACGGACACAAATGGCATTAAATACATCATTCACCCCTGCCAGAGGATGATCCTGGCTGATCATCAGAGGACTGACGATGGCGTAGAACCGTTCACCCTCTCTCCAGCCGCTGGCAAGAAGTTTGATCCTGGAATGCATCTTACGGGCATAACTGATGTCTTCTCGTGTGATATTGCGGATTCCTTCGGTGTAAATGTCCTCATATCTCACCTGGCGTCCACAGGTCAGGGAAAGCAGAATAGCAATCTTACGGCAGGCATCAAAGCCTTCCACATCTGCTTCCGGATGCAGCTCGGCATACCCTCTCTCCTGGGCATCCTTCAAAGCTTCCTCAAAGGATACGCCCTTTGTCTCCATCTGGGTCAGCATATAATTGGTAGTGCCGTTCAGGATGCCGCTGATCCCCTCTACAACATCACCGGTAAGGCTTGTGAGAAGGGGACGGATAATAGGAATACCGCCGCCGACACTTGCCTCAAACTGGAAATTGACATTCTTGTCTTTGGCAATGGCAATCAGTTCCGGTCCGTTACTTGCAACCAGTTCCTTGTTGGATGTGGCCACACTTCGGCCGTGGAGGAGAGCTTCCTTCACAAATGCATAAGCAGCTCCTGTTCCTCCCATGCACTCGACAACCACTTCAATCTCAGGGTCCTCTATAATAATATTATAATCATGAATGATCTTATCTTCGTTCTCGTCTCCCGGGAAATCCCGAAGGTCAAGGATATATTTCACACAAACGGCATCTCCCACACGCTCTGCGATCACATCCCTGTTGGTTTCAAGCACCCTGGCAACTCCTGATCCGATGGTGCCATAACCTAATATTGCTACGTTAATCATATATATCCTCCTGTATTATAACCATTTACTCGGAATCGCCCTGGCGATTTCTTTCTCTACCCCCTATAGAAAAGGGAGTATCGATCTGTATCTGGTGAGCATCCTCGGATTGGATAGTAACATACAATGCATAAAGATGCAAGTAAATGGTTATAACTCATGGGAGATCTCTTCTCTCTCCCGCTGAATCTTACAATAGAATCAGGGCATCTGAATACAGATGCCCTGGCACTGTTAATTCATAATAATAGTAGGGTAAAGAGAAACTAATTATTTATCCTCTTCCTCAGCAGCCTCTTTCAATACTTTCTCCTGAGCGTCTGCCGGCATCTGCTCATACCTGCTGAATTCATAGGAGAACTCTCCGCTGCCGCCGGTCATGGACCGAAGGTCTGTGGAGTATCCGATCAGGCTTGCCAGCGGAATATCAGCTACAAGCTCCTGTCTTCCGCCCTCGATGGGGTTCATGCCGAGAATACGTCCACGACGTTTATTCAGGTCACCCATAACATCACCGGTATTCTTGTCAAGAACATCTACCTTCAGATTAACGATTGGCTCAAGAAGAACCGGTTTGGCATCCATGACACCGTTCTTAAATGCCATAACGGAAGCCATCTTGAAGGCCATCTCGGAGGAATCTACCGGATGGTAGGATCCGTCGATCAGTGTTGCCTTAACACCTACTACAGGATATCCGGCAAGAGGTCCCTTAAGGCAGGACTCGGCGATACCCTTCTCAACAGCCGGGAAGTAATTCTTCGGAACAGCTCCGCCGAAGATCTTCTCCTCAAATACGTAAGGTGTCTCAAGGTCGCCGGAGGGCTCATATGTCATGAGAACATCACCGTACTGACCATGTCCGCCGGACTGCTTCTTATACTTACCGCGAACCTCAACCTTGCCGCGGATGGTTTCCTTAAAGGCAACTTTGGGTTTCACCAGGTTAATGCCTACTTTGTAACGGTCAAGAAGCTTACTTCTTACGATCTCGATATGCTGGTCACCCAGGCCGTAAAGCAGAAGCTGGCGGTTTGCCTTGTCATTCACTTCCTGAAGAGTCAGGTCCTCATCCATGAGCTTACGAAGTGCGGTTGCAACCTTATCTTCATCACCCTTAGACTGGGCTTCATATCTGGTAAATGTATAAGGTGTAGGCATATCCATTCCGTTAATAACAACAGGATTCGCCTTCTGTGTCAGTGTATCACCTGTCTTGGTTGCGGTAAGCTTGGCAATCGCGCCAATGTCACCGGCCTTGAGCTCGGAGATCTCGATCTGGTCTTTTCCTCTTAAGACATAGAGCTTACCAATACGCTCATCTGTCTCTTTGTTGCCATTATATAAAGTACAATCAGATGTAAGAACACCATCGGTAACCTTAACCAGAGAGAATCTTCCTACGAAAGGATCGGCGATGGTCTTAAATACAAAGGCTGTAACATCTTTGCTGTCATCATAAGAAGGAACATAATCCTCGTCGGACTTGGTGTACTTTCCTGCCAGCTGTCCTTCAACCTTTCCGGGAGCTGCAACATATTTCACCAGGAAGTTAAGGAGAACCTTAGCACCATACTCGGAATTATTGGATCCGCAGATTACGGGCATCAGGTCACGGGAAGCGATGGCAGATGTCACGGCATTCTGAATCTCCTCATCTGTGAAAGGCTCTTCCTCAAAGAACTTCTCCATAAGCTCTTCGTCTGTCTCGGCAATCCCTTCCATAAGAGTCATGCGGTACTCATCCAGCTCATCGTTATCGCCTTCCTCGGCAACAGTCTCAGTAAAAGAAGAACCGTCGAAAGCCGCAACGATATTGTCAAGGGCATTCACAAAGCCTTTAAACTCGTGACCCTCTTTCACAGGCATCTGGAACGGAACGATGCTGGTTCCGTAAGTATCCTTCAGGGCATCTACGATCGCAGGGATATCCACGTGCTCATCTTCGCAGTTGGTAATATATACGATAACCGGGATTCCTCTCTTCTTGCAGAAATTAAAACTTCTGTTGGTCCCTACTTCGATTCCTGATTTGCCGCTGATCACGATCACTGCTGCATCGGCAACACTGAGGGCTTCATATACTTCGCCGGAGAAATCAAACAGACCCGGAGTATCAAGAACGTTCACCTTGAATCCGTCAACCTCAAAAGGAATGACTGATGTGGAAATAGAGAACTGTCTCTTAATCTCCTCTTTATCATAATCACTTACTGTGCCACCCTCGGCAACTGTACGAATTCTCTTGATCACACCATTGGCAAATGCCATATTCTCGACCAGAGAAGTCTTACCGCTGCCGCCGTGTCCAAGTAAGACGACATTTTTGATATTCTCAGTTGCATATACTTTCATAACATTGTTCCTCCCATGTTTTATTAATTACGAAACTCAACTTCTATTCTACTAAAAAATACCTACTATTACAAGGGTGTTTTTCGCTTTTGACCAAAAAAGTTGGCCCCTTCACTTTAACACTAAAAAGCATTGACACGCCCTTTATTTTGCGCTAGACTTATTATCAGATTAACATCGGAGGTTTCATTATGAACGGAGAATCCATGACTATAGGATTTATCGGCCTCGGACTGATCGGAGGTTCTATAGCGAAAACCATACGGAGAATCCACCCGGATTCTGTTTTATACGCATATGATACAGACAAAACGGGCCTCTCACAGGCTGTGAAAGAAGGCGTGATCAACCACACTCTCGATGAGCCGGATGACCGGCTGTCGGATTGCAGCATCCTCTTTCTCTGCGCCCCGGTGTCAGTGAATATCCACTATCTTCAGGCACTGAAAGATATAGTAAATGAGCAGTGTCTGATCACTGATGTGGGAAGTGTGAAGGGACCGGTCCAGAAGGCAGTCACAGAACTGGGCATGGAGCATCATTTTATAGGCGGACATCCCATGGTCGGATCCGAACGGTCCGGTTACGAGAATGCAAAGGATCATCTGCTGGAGAATGCCTACTATTTCCTTACCCCCAGTTCCAGTACGGATTTTATGCTGTCATCCAGGTTTTCTTCCTTCATTCAGAGCCTGGGAGCACTCCCCGTGACACTCCTCCCTGAGGAACATGACCTGATCACAGCGGCCATCAGCCACATTCCCCACATCATCGCAGCCGAGCTGGTCCATATTGTAAGAAGGGCGGACAGAAACAACGGGATGCTGAAGCAGCTTGCCGCCGGAGGATTTAAAGACATTACAAGAATCGCATCCTCCTCCCCCGTCATGTGGGAACAGATCTGTGAAAATAACGCGCCCAATATCAAAACTCTTCTCACCGATGTCATTGATGACCTCTCTGAAGTCATCCGGCAGCTGGACGTCCACAACGGGGAATATGTCCACGAATACTTCCGCCAGGCCGGGGAGTACAGGGATTCCGTCCCTGACCGGTCCACCGGCCTCTTTAAAAAGATCCATAAGATCTATATCGATATACCGGATGAGCCGGGGACACTGGCAACCGCCGCATCCCAGCTGGCATTTCACAATATCAGTATCAAGAACATCGGCATTGTCCACAACCGGGAATTCGAAGAAGGCGTCCTGGAGATCATTCTCTACGATGAAGAATCCTGCCGGAAGGCGGCACAGGTGCTCCGGGACAGGAACTATACGGTACATCAGAGGTAAACATGATGCATACAATAACTCCAAAGACAAGTTTACGGGGAACTCTGACTGTCCCCGGAGATAAATCCATCTCTCATCGTGCCGTGATGCTGGGCGCTCTGGCTGACGGAGTCACGGAAATCCACGGCTTTCTGAAAGGAGCAGACTGCCTGTCAACAATCTCCTGTTTTCGGAAAACGGGAATCCGTATCGATGAAGAAAATGACGTGATCCGTGTGTTCGGACGGGGTCTTTTCGGCCTCCGGCCACCAGAATCCACGCTGGATGTGGGAAACAGCGGAACCACCACAAGGCTGATCTCCGGCATTCTGGCAGGGCAGAATTTCACCAGTGTACTAAGTGGTGATGCCTCCCTGAACCGTCGTCCCATGAAAAGGATTATCGATCCCCTGACCCTTATGAAGGCGCAGATTCAAAGCATCAACGGGGACGGGTGCGCCCCCTTAAAGATCACAGGATCTCATTTGCAGGCCATCCATTACCAGTCTCCGGTCGCTTCTGCCCAGGTGAAGTCATGTATCCTTCTGGCGGGACTCTATGCCGAAGGAATAACCGGTGTAACCGAGCCATCCCTGTCAAGGGATCACACGGAAAGAATGCTCCGGGCTTTTGGCGCTGACGTCCGCTCTGAAGGGAAATCCTGTTTTATCCACCCCCTGACCGGATCCTCCAAATCCGGACATCTTTCTTTACAGGCACAGAAAATCATTGTTCCCGGGGACATTTCATCCGCTGCCTATTTCATAGCTGCCGGCCTGATCACACCGAACTCGGAGATCCTAATCCGAAATGTCGGCATCAATGAAACCCGGGCAGGTATCCTCCGCGTCTGTCTGGATATGGGAGGGAATCTTGAGCTGATGAATCAAAGGGAAGAAGGCGGTGAACCGGTGGCGGACATTCTGGTACGGTCTTCCTCTTTGCATGGGATAAGCATCAGCGGGGATATCATACCTACCCTGATCGACGAACTCCCGATGATTGCCATTCTGGCCTGCTTCGCCGAAGGACAGACGGTCATCCGTGATGCAGGAGAACTGCGGGTCAAAGAATCCGACCGTATCGATCTGGTCAGCAGCAACCTCTCCCGGATGGGAGCCGATATCACTCCTGTCGAGGACGGATTCATCATCAATGGAGGCCGTCCTTTGCACGGAACTGACATAGAATGCAGCATGGATCACCGGATTGCCATGGCCTTTGCCGTGGCCGGGCTGAACGCAGACGGAAAAACCGGGATAAAAGACAGCGAGTGTGTGGCTGTCTCCTACCCCGGATTCTTTCAGCAGCTTCAAATGTTATGATTATTCTTAATGATGGAACAGACGAATCTTAGTAAATGCCATCACCATGTTATACTTGTTGCAAGTCTCGATTACATTGTCATCACGAATAGAGCCGCCTGGCTGAGCTACATAGGCTACACCGCTCTTATGAGCCCTTTCGATATTATCCCCAAAGGGGAAGAAGGCATCGGATCCTAAAGCCACACCGCTCATTTTATCAAGCCAGGCTCTCTTCTCTTCTCTGGTGAATTCAGCCGGCTTCTCCGTGAAGATCTTCTCCCACTCGCCATCAGCGAGAATATCCATACACTCATCACCCATGTATACGTCAATAGCGTTGTCCCTCTCCGCACGGCGGATCTCTTCCTTAAAGGGAAGGCCCATAACCTGAGGAGACTGACGCAGCCACCAATTGTCAGCCTTCTGTCCTGCCAGTCTGGTACAGTGAATCCTGGACTGCTGCCCGGCACCGATGCCGATAGCCTGACCGTCCTTAACATAGCAGACAGAATTGGACTGGGTGTACTTAAGAGTGATCATGGAAATGGCAAGGTCGATCTTAGCCTGCTCACTCAGCTCCTTGTTATCTGTTACGATATTATCAAAGAAATGCTCATCAATCTTCAGCTCATTACGTCCCTGCTCAAAAGTAATTCCGAATACTTCCTTGCGCTCCAGTTCCTTGGGAACATAGTTCTCATCAATCTGGATCACGTTATAATTGCCTTTCTTCTTGCTCTTTAAAATCTCCAGAGCTTCCGGCTCATAACCGGGGGCGATCACTCCATCGGAAACCTCTCTCTTGATCATGTTGGCTGTAGGCACGTCGCAGACGTCAGAAAGAGCGATAAAATCTCCATAGGAAGACATACGGTCCGCTCCTCTTGCTCTGGCATAGGCACAGGCCAGGGGAGAAAGCTCACCAAGGTCATCCACCCAGTAGATCTTAGCCAGGGTCTCGGAAAGAGGGAGGCCCACTGCTGCTCCTGCCGGAGATACATGCTTAAAAGAGGTCGCTGCGGGAAGTCCGGTTGCCTTTTTTAATTCACTGACCAGCTGCCAGCCGTTAAAGGCATCCAGAAAATTAATATATCCGGGCTTACCGTTGAGCACGGTAATGGGAAGCTCTCCCTCTTCCATAAAGATACGGGAAGGCTTCTGATTGGGGTTACATCCGTATTTTAATTCCAGTTCTTTCATAATGATATTTCACTCCTTGTATTATCTCTGCTCTTCTGTCATTCTCTGATCTGACGCACAGATCCTCTATACTGCTCTCTGAAGGGACAGACTATTTATTCTTGTTGACAATCCTCGTTTCCCATTCTCCTGTCTCCAGATCAATGTAGCGGACAAACAGGGATACCTTGTTATCCTCGTTCAGTGAGGACCAAAGAAGATCCGTGAACTCATCCATATCATCCAAAACGCCGATAAGCTTTGGCTCTCCCTCAAAACTGGGAAGCGGATTACCGTCATGAAGATAGGTGGAAATGAAATGCCCCTCACCGGCATGCGGATTGTTGTAAGCAAAAGTAAAACGGTTACAGCTGTCCGGACTTCCGCCATTGGTCTTTAAAATGGAAATAGCGTAATTATAAAGCCCCTTCTCGATGTGAAGGACAGCAGAGATCCTTGGAGTATAATTCGGTGCATCCGGCTCAAATTCTCTGGTCCGCAGGCTTTGCTCAAAGGTCATCTGGCGGTCAAGGCCGTCATAGATGGTATCTGTCTGATCGCCGTTCGTTACGATGGTTTTATTACCCAGAACGCGCACCGGAGCATAAATGATCAGGCTGGGATCCTCCATCTTGGAAGCATCAAAGGCTTCTGTGCGGATTCCCTCTCCCTCTTCTACAAAGATCCTGTTGCGGCTATTGGCACTTCTTCCCATGATGAAATATCCGATGACCGCCCTGGTCCCGTCGGGAGTCCTTCCCACGATGATTCCTCTGCCCGGGTAAGAATTATTCTTTAATTCGTTCTCAATTGATAACTTCTGCATCTGCACATCTCCTTGTGTGTTAATTGCTGTTATTCCAGTACGGTACGAGTATACAATAAACTAAAACATCCGGTCAACCGTTATCCTCGCAATTTCAGGGAATTGTAAATGTTGCATTGACTGATTGTCTGTATCTGGACAGGCTGTTGCAAATGCGATATGATTGATTTGTCACCAAAGACTAACCCGAATGTCCCGGAAAGGATACCCCTATGATTGAAGTCGAAGTCAAACTCCCCCTTTTTCGCCGGTCTCACACCGAGCAGCAGTTAATCTCCCTGGGCTTTTCACCCGGAGATCTTGTCCGGGAATCGGATGTCTATTTTAACAGTGATTTTCATGATTTCAGGCAGACGGATGAAGCTCTGAGGATCCGAACCAGTGAGAATCTTACGAAAAGAACTGCCCACTCGGTCATCACTTACAAGGGAAAGAAGCTGGATTCCTTGACTATGACAAGGAAGGAACTGGAGACCGGTCTGGATGATCCCGGGACCGGCATCGATATTCTGAAAGCGCTGGGCTATAACCAGCTTTATCCTGTACGTAAACTGCGTCAGTATTACCATCTGGACCGGGTCACAGCCTGTGTGGATCAGGTGGAAGGTCTGGGTTCCTTTCTGGAGCTGGAAGTTCTTGTGCCGGAGGAGAAGGACCGTCCCCAGGCCATGGAGGAGATTGAGAAGATTCTTCACGGCATAGACAGTTCCCTGGATGAAACGATAAGGATATCTTATCTCTCCATGCTGATGAAGAAGGATTTACGTCAGGCAGAGTCCCCGGCCAAAGGATAGGAAACGGTGAAAAATGAATTTTTAAAAGGACAGGCTTCATAATCATTGGAAGCCTGTCCTTCTTATATTACTATTATTTTACCAGAAAAGTACATCTGCGTCTTTGTTGTATTCTTCCTTTGGAAGAGCCATCATCCATTCATTCAGCTTCAGGCGAATGCGCAGGGATCCCTCCTCTTCTCCTTCCGGGAAAGACAGGATCTCCATACGCAGGGCTTCCGGATCATCAGAAGGATGATAGAGCTTCAGCTCGTCACCGATCTTGAAACACGGGTAATCCTTGCCGTTCGTCAGCTTTTCTGCCAGAGACAGAGGAATAACCAGCTCATCGGTTTCATGATCCCTCAATCTCTCAAACTGTTCTGTTGAAATATCGACATAATATTTCATTGCAAAATCTTAGCTTAATGCTGCTGTAACGACAGCCATCTTGTATACTTCTTCCGCATTACAGCCGCGGCTTAAGTCATTGATGGATGCGTTAAGGCCCTGGAGGATTGGTCCTATTGCCTCATAACCTCCACATCGTGCTGCAATCTTATATCCGATGTTGCCGGCATTGATATCCGGGAAGACAAAGACATTGGCTTTACCGCCAACCGGAGAATCGGGACATTTGATAGAAGCCACATCGGAAGCGAAAGCAGCATCGAACTGAATCTCACCGTCAACTACCAGGTCAGGATTCAATTCTTTTGCTTTTTTGGCAGCATTTCTCATCATGTCGACGGTCTCGCCCTTTCCGGAACCGTGTGTTGAATAGGAAAGCATGGCAACTCTGGGTTCCACTCCAAAGATCTTGGCTGTGTGGGCAGACTCCACGGCAATCTCTGCCAACTCATCCTCATTGGGTTTGATACAGATCGAACAATCTGCAAATCCCAGAACTTCATCCTCTCCTCTGGTCAAAATAAAGACAGAGCTGACAATCTTGTTCTGCGGTTTCGTCTTAATCAGCTGGAGAGCCGGTCTTACGGTATCTGCAGTGGAATAGGTAGCTCCTCCGAGAAGACAGTCAGCTTTACCCATCTTAACCAGCATGGTGCCGAAATAGTTGGCATGTTTGAGTGCGGCACGGACCTGCTCCTCTGTCATCTTTCCTTTTCGAAGTTCCACCATAGTCTCCACCATGGCTTCCATATCATCATAATCCTCCGGATCGATAATCTTGCATCTGCTTATGTTGCATACGTTCTGCTTAGCAGCTGCTTCCACTTCTTCAGGTTTTCCGAGAAGAATCACATGTAAGAGCTCTTCTGCGGTAAGCCTGGCAGCTGCGGAAAGAATACGTGAATCAGTTCCCTCTGTAAAAACGATGGTAGACAATTTCTTTTTTAGCTGATCACTTAAATCTTTAAACATTGAAACCCTCCTATAAGCCTTTTTCATATCTTTTCGTCCTCTATTTCACCTTCACATTGAAGGGAAAAAACTATAAAACTGATAATAACGATGGTCCCTGTTTTCCCACAATGGAAGAACTTACCAAAACATGAGATATATTAGCGCAAATGGGACTTCAGTTTACCGGATGACGATATACATAGCGGAGTGCTCCCTCACGGAACTCTCCATTGATGAAATGTCCTGCCTTGACGATATTCCAGTCCTCATATTCCGGATCCGGCTCTGCGATCTCCGCATAACCGTTATTTACTTTTCCGTCTGCAAAATCGGCATCACATAGAAGATGTCCCTTCTCGTCATACACCTGATATACTTCCTGATTCCACTCGAAAGCGTTGATTCCGCTCTCATATCTGCGATGGAAACCGATCGAAAACTTCTTGCCGGTCAGCTCGTGGAAAAGTTTGAGCAGATCCCTGCCAATGAGACTTGAGAATCTGACTCTTCCTTTGTAAAGCTCTTTTGCGTAAAGGGCATAGAAAGGAAGCATGGCATTCAGGAACTCTTTTTTCAGACCTTCCCTGTCCGCAATCTCCACGTAGGTTCCGTCCTCTTCTTCCCGAAGGACCACCATGGCGCGAAGAGCGGAAAGATATGCAGCGCTGTCTTCCGACAGGCCTTCCAGGATGCTGTTATATTCCTCATGAACTTTCCCCGGAAGTCTGCCCAGATGAGACAAATCGTCAAACTGATCTTTGCTGTAATAATTATGCATGGTCTTGACCGCCTGATTCAGATAGCGGTAGAGATCTCTTCCCGGATCATTCTTAGGTGCTCTGCTCTTTTTACTCTCCCGTGAAGGTTCTGACTTTTCCTGACTGGCCGAATTCCGGTCAGACTCTTCCGGTTTTCTGCGATTCCCGCTCTTCCGGTCATCCGACTTCCGATTATCCACTCTTATATTCTGCCCGCCTTCGCTTTCCTTCTTCAAGGCAGATTCCGGCTGTCCTGTCTGTGCAGTCTCCTCTTTGGGCTTCTGTACTGCATCCTTCTCCTGCTTCTCTACGGGCTTCACGGATTCCGGTTCTACCGTGTTCTTAGAAAATAAAGCCTTAAAAATTCCAAGCATAACCTGATCTCTCTCCTCTTCATAGTATTCTATTTTGAAGCTCTTTTTCGGACAGGGCCTCAGAGCCTCATTTAAGTAGTATTTTAAATTCTTTATGCTAAAAATTCAAGCTGAATTTCTTCAGATTCCAATTGAAACTCCCTCCTCTTAAAGGGGGAGAATAATTCATTTCCACCAGGTGGAGTTTCAATCTACATCTGATGAAGAAGATTTAATACCATCTGGAGATCTCCCGCATCCGGCTGACCCGGTGCCGATGCTTGCCCTGCTGTACCAAATGTCATACAGGAACCGGTCAGTTCTCCGGACAGACGACTGATCATACCAAGTGAAGACATAGACATGGTAACTACCGGCGTCTCCCCGTGTTTTTCTTTCATTTCCAGTGTCGCTTCCATAAGAGAAAGGACGTCTCCGGCACTGCGGGGCATGACTGCCAGCTTCACAATGTCTCCACCCATGGACTGCATCTTTGTCATCCGCTCCACTAAGGATTCCCTGTCCTCTGTCTCAGAGAAATTATGACTGGATAAGATCACCGGAATCCCATATGCATGGATTATCTCAACCAGCTCCTTTGTACTGTCAGGATCAAACCAGGCTTCCACATCAATCATGTCCGCCAGTCCGCCCTCCGCGACCTTCTCCAGAAGGCTGCAGTAATCAGCAAAAGATATCTCTGCTCCTCCTCCTTCTCCCTCTGTTCGAAAAGTAAAGAGCAGGGGTATATCCGGAATGCTTTTTCGTATCAGACAGAGAATGGCACGAAGAGATGGATAATCCGGTGCTTTCCGGTAAAGATCGGCACGAAACTCCACTATGTCACAAGGTGCCTGGCGAACCAGATTAATCTGGCTGATGATTTCCCTCTCTGTCCCGCCTGTCAGGGGAATGCATATTTTGGGAATACCTTCTCCCAGTATGAGGTTTCTCACTTTCACATTTCCCATATTTTTTTCACTTTCCCTTCACAATTATAACACAATCATAGCATGGAACATTAGGCGATTCAAGCTTGAACCGTAAAGAATCAAAGGGGGAAATAATTGTTCTGTTTTTCTCGAGAATTATCCTGATATTTTCATTGTAATGGAGATATTTCTGACTTATAATAATTTCTGTAACCGTGATAAAAAGGGAGGATGATAGAATGCATGGTATTACATTAGATGATATAAAGATTAAAGGACTGCCGGCAGGACAGCCGGATCATGTGGAAGTCCTTGATATAAGCAACACGAAAACCGTTCAGATCGGCTATCAGGCTGAGACTTTATATCTCTATCCGGCAGAGGATGATAAGCTGACCATCAAGGAGTTTACAGGCGGCCTTTCCGGCTCAGAGTATTATGCCAAGGTCAGCAGTAGCCGGTTTAAGACCACGGTAAGGTACGGCAGACGGGAGACTGTGAACACAGACACCTGTGTAGAGATCTATATTCCGAAGGATTTCCATAACGAACTTCAGCTGTCCTCTCAGTATGGGAGTATCATTACTGAAAGTGACTGGGTATTTGAGCGTTTTGCAGCGGAGACCACAGAAGGCACCATCTACCTAAAGACAATAGAGGCGCCCCGAATCCGCCTTGCTTCTTCCGTAGGCACCATCCAGATCGATCATTCCATCGGCTTTACGGATATCCACTCCGTTTCCGGTATTATCATTGCCAAACAAATCGACGGGGGCGGAAAGCTGAATACCTCGGACAGCCCGATTCTTGCAGAATTCACTTCTCTCAACACTGTGGTTGAGTGTGAGTCCTTAAACGGTCCCATTTCCATCCGGCTCCCGGAGGATACAGGCATGAAGATAGACGCCATTTCCAAGAGAGGGGAGATCACATCAGATATCGAGGGTCTTAACCATAAGATGAAGCCAGGTAATGTCCGCACAGCGAGCGGAGTTCTGGGCACGAAACCTTTCCAGAATGTCCGTCTCAATAATATTAACGGAAGCATTACGATTACGATCTAGTTCCATTTATAAATAACATTTCATACAGAAATCCCCGAAACTCGTTGAGTTCCGGGGATCTTTTTTTGTATATCAGCTTATCTGGTCTGCAGATATCTGTGTTTATTTGCCGGCGATTGCTGCCTGTGCTGCCGCCAGTCTTGCGATCGGTACACGGAAGGGGCTGCAGGATACATAGTCGAGACCAATCTGGTGACAGAACTCAACAGAGGAGGGATCTCCACCGTGCTCGCCACAGATACCGATGTGAAGCTTATCGTTAACCGGCTTGCCCAGATCGATAGCCATCTTCATCAGCTTGCCAACACCTGTCTGATCCAGCTTGGCAAAGGGATCATTCTCGAAGATCTTGGCATCATAGTATGCCTCAAGGAACTTGCCTGCGTCATCACGGGAGAATCCGAAGGTCATCTGTGTCAGGTCGTTGGTACCGAAGCAGAAGAAGTCAGCTTCTGAAGCGATCTCATCGGCTGTCAGACATGCTCTCGGAATCTCAATCATGGTTCCTACTTCATACTTGAGGTCGACGCCGGAAGCAGCAATCTCAGCATCAGCGGTATCCACAACAGTCTTCTTCACATATTTA
>CACXGS010000184.1 GCA_902767195.1 uncultured Lachnospiraceae bacterium
AACGAGATTCGGGATGATGCCGAGCTGATTTATGCAGGGAAGCGTTCGTCTCATCATCATCTCAGGCAGTTTGAGACCAATGAACTTCTGATTGAACTGGCCCGGCAGGGGAAAACTGTCTGCAGACTGAAGGGAGGAGATCCCTTTATCTTCGGACGAGGCGGAGAAGAAGGACAGGAACTTCGGGAAGCGGGAGTGGATTTTGAGATCGTTCCCGGCATCTCCTCCTCCTATTCTGTTCCTGCCTATTGCGGGATTCCTGTAACCCACAGAGACCACGCATCTTCATTCCATGTGATCACCGGACATGAAGGAGATCATAAACAAGGAGAAAATGTCCTGGATTATGCGACCCTTGCCAGGGAGGAGGGTACACTGATTTTCCTGATGGGACTGAAGAATCTCCCTAATATTGTAGAAAATCTGGTGGCTAACGGAAAAGACCCTGACACACCTGTCGGTGTGCTTCAGGAGGGAACCACAGCCAAACAGAAAGTAGCGGTGGGAACACTGGCGACTATCGTGGAAGAAGTAAAAAGAAAAGGAATCCGCACTCCGGCGATTTCTGTTGTCGGTGATGTCGTCCGTCTTCGGAATGAATTAGACTGGTTTGGAGGCAAACCCCTCTCCGGTAAGAGGGTTCTGGTGACCGGAAGCAGAGAGATGACGGAGAAAATGGTCCCCATCCTGAAAGAAGAGGGAGCGGAAGCCATCTCCTACAGTCTGATCCGGACAGAAAGCCTGGGCCTTTCTGATCTTGCCGGGGCGTTTTCCAATCTGTCCGATTACAGCTGGATCGTATTTACCAGTGCCAATGGTGTCCGAATCTTTTTTGAACAATTAAAAGAGATGAGAATGGATATCCGCAAATTCTCCGGAATCCATTTTGCTGTAATCGGGGACGGGACAAAAGAAGCCCTGGAACGACATGGAATCTATTCTGACTTTATGCCGCCAGCCTATTCTTCGGAGGATATGGCAAATGCCATGATTCCCCTTTTGAAAAAGACAGACCGCGTTCTCCTTCTAAGGGCACAGGAAGCCAATGAAGTGCTTCCAAAGTCTCTGGAGGAGGCAGGGATTGCCTATAAAAATGTAGCTCTCTATCATACGGTGAGAGATGACCGGAAGGCAGAAGAATTAAACCGGATGCTGGACGGAATCGATTACATTACATTTGCCAGTTCCAGTGCAGTCAGGGCATTTAATCATATGCTGGAACCGGGAAAGGAAATCAAAGGAAAGGTAATCAGTATCGGGCCCGTGACCACGAAAACGGCCGACAGGCTGGGGGTGCCCGTTGCTAAAACAGCAAAAGTTTATACGGCCCGCGGCATGGTGGACGCCATGATTGAGGATGTGAAAGAGAGCTGATATGAAGACACAGATTAAGCGACTGCTTCTGACCATAGGATTTATGACGAGGATCCCTATCAATGTGGATCTGGGAGAAGTAAAAGAAGAGGATATGTACAAGGGGTTTCTCTACTTCCCGGTAGTGGGACTGATCATCGGCCTTGTCGATATGGGAGTATATATGCTGGTGACTCTTGTCCTCCCTCAGGTTTACGGTATTCTCTTTGCCATATTGGCCAATCTCTGTGTCACCGGTGCTTTTCATCTGGATGGTCTTTCCGATACAGCGGACGGAATCTATTCCGCCAGGACCAGAGAGCGTATGCTGGAGATCATGAAGGACAGCCGTATCGGCACCAACGGCGCCATTGCCATGTGCTTTGATCTCGCCTTGAAATTCACGGGTATCTGGTATTGCCAGCCTCGATGGCTGGTGATCCTCCTGATGCCCATTGCAGGAAAAATGGTTCAGGGAGCTCTGGTCTACAAGGCCATATATCCCCGGGAGAAGGGAATCGGCATTTATGTCGGCAACATTGATCTTTCCACAGTGATCGGGACCATGATTCTGGGATTGATCCCCATGGTTCTGGCTTTTTCTTACTGGGGGATTCTCATTTTTGCAATCCTGTTCCTGTCGGGTTATCTCTTCCGTGTCTATATCACGGGGAAGATTGGCGGAATTACCGGGGACGTGATGGGAGCCGGTACGGAAATCGCAGAAGTGCTCTTTCTCATGATTGTTATCATGCTTGCCAGG
>CACXGS010000185.1 GCA_902767195.1 uncultured Lachnospiraceae bacterium
AATCACCAAGATCAATCATCATATCCTGAGAACGGAACGTTTTGATCCACGTTGTAAAGGACCCAATTAAGAATGCTTTTGGGTTCTGTTTCTGTAACCTGGAACCCATATGCCCCTAAGATAGATTGATTAACATCTACAGGCAACTCGTCAACCGGTGCCCCAGGCAAGAAAAGATAATAGGCTGTGCCAGGGTATATGCCTCGAGGATCAGTAATAATATTCATCAAACGAAACGGATACTCTCCTTCTGTCTCCTCCGAAATCCAAGTGATTCCTACTTCCTGCTCTGTTGAATACTCTTCAAGAATCATTGAGTAGTAATAATCCCCGTGCTTTTCGATGTTTCCAAACCTTCCGTGACACTCACAGTGAAAAGCAGTACTATCATATCCATCTCCGCTGGCCCCCATATCAGTATCCCAGAAATGGCCATCAAAAGTTCCGTCATCGTATAAATCTATGCCGCTTCCCCATGCACCGGCACCGCTTCCAAAAGCATAATGCGCCGGAATATCATCAGAAAAAACGGAAGTGCCTTTTGATCTGTTGTAGCCGCAATAGTCCAGCATATTGGAGATAGTATGCTCCGACAAGTCTTCTGTCATAGCATCAGAAAGTGTTCTGTTAAGATAAAAATGTTTACTCCCGTTATCGGCATTTCCATCATATACTGCCGATACAGTAATATCCTCCCATGTCTTTACTATCAGAATATCTGTATTCCCATCCTGATTATAATCAACAAAGCTGACGGCATCTAAGCTGGTAAATGCTTGTCCATCAATCTTTTCCGGAATGTAACTTTCAAGTTCTTCCAGAACATCATCCTGCTGTATGATCTTCAGCTTTACATCATTTTCCCCGTCTGCAGGCATATATGATACAAACCACACCGGGTAATGGTACTCGCTCATTTCTGTTTCGAAGGATTGTTCCTCAATCATCCCTACCCGCCAGTCGGATACGGTTTCTGTATATTGGTTATCCAATCCCACGAGAACCTGTTCAGCGTGAACAGTCATAGGAAATGTGACGCCTAGTATTAATAGCAAAACTGCACCAAATCGCATTTTACAGTCCTCTATTGAAATATCTCGTTATAAAATTCTCCATATCACTCGACGATCTTCGTCGCATTTTCTGTAATCGACTGGATTGTATTCATTATGGCCGCACGTTTCTTCGCATCAAACAGTTTAATAAAGCTCACCGGTTTATCAAACGGCGGTTTTTGCAGTTCGGTTATGTTCTCCATATATCCGTTCTGTTCCACATGATTGATGAGTTTATGAACAAAAGTAATCTGCTTCTGGTTCAGAGATTCATCATTGATAAATGTGGAAAATGCATCCATCGCAGCATCATGGTCGAGCTTTGCGATCTTACGGATAAGCAGTCCGAACGGAGTGTCTCCGTATTCACGCTGATAGTCTTCCTGGCTTCCCAGTTCTTGTGTTAATACTCTCTGGAGTTCCTGGTAATCGCCGGAAGAAAGGGGAATGTTATGAGTAAGCTTATGAATAGTAATAGAATTCCCATTCTCCGCCACATAGCGGTTTACCTTTTTCTTATAGTCTTCGAAGTCATATGCCGCATCAAGCTGAACTCCCTCCTGCATATCCAGAATCGGATCATCCAGTCTCGTAATGACAGAGTTTTTTCCGGGCCCTGAATCCACCAGGAATTTTATAAGGTCTCTTAATTCAACCCGTGTCTTTTCAAACAGCAGGATATCTGCCGCTGCCCAGTATTCATCAGTATCGATCTTCCTGATTTCAGGAAGTTTTTCATTGACCTGCGGGACTGCTGCTCTCCGCTCAAGTGCATTTGCCAGGTCACAAAGCTGTTTCTGAGCTTTTCTGAAAGAGGGTTTCTCTTCGATAGCAGACAAAATCAAACCGTACATGAAGTTGTCAAAGCGTTTGGCATATTCGTCGTCATCGTTGATGGCTACCAGAGGGGCAACATGCTCCTGCAGATTGGCTTTATCTGTTTCTGACAGGTAGTTAAAAGCTCCTTTGTCACTATATTTCTCAACGTATACCCTTTTCAGCCGCACTGATACAAGTTCCAAATTAAGTGCTGCGATCAATCCATGGCACTCCGATACCAAGGAGCGTCTCCATGCCTGATATGGTTCATCAGAATATGTTCCTGTCTGCAAAGCCGCAATGAGCCGAACTTTCTTGCAAAAGATGTTCTCTGACAACGACTTCGCTTCTCTCGCCTCAAAACCATTTGGGTTTGTTCGGAAGAATTCAAAATTGCCACAGTAATCAAAGATTAAAAACCGGCGTTTTCCAATATAAGCACCGTCTATTTGATCAAGGCACTCCAGATCAGGACATAATCTGGTTCCCCTGCCTATCATCTGCCAGAATTTGGTCTTTGACCGCACCTTTTTGAAGAATACAAGATTAACGCACTCCGGCACATCTATGCCGGTATCCATCATATCCACGGATACTGCAATTCTCGGATCTTTATCCGGATTTTTGAAATCATCGATTACAGTCTGGGCATATGAATCATCACAAATGATTCTTTGGGCCAGTTTTCCCTTATACTGGGGGTACAAAGCGTTGAAACGCTCCAGGATAAAGTCGGCATGCCGCTTGTTCTGCGCAAAAATGATTGTTTTTCCGATCATGTCTCCGCCAGCCGTTTTAATACCTCGTTCCATAAGATCCTGGAGTACTGTATCGACAGTCTTTTCATTAAAGACAAACTTGTTCAAGCTCTCTGATGGAATAAAATCCGGTATATAATCATCTTCAGCAAAGTCATCCTCGTATCTTTGCTTGTCTTCCTCCGAAAGGTCATCGTAGGTGATGCCTTCTTCAAGGAACTTGGTCTTCACCTCATAATTATAATATGGGACAAGGACATGATCTTCATAAACGGCTGTCTCATAATCATATGCGTATGTGGGAACCCCGCTTTCCATCTGGAAGAAATCATAAGTGTTCCTGTCCACATCCGTCTTTGGAGTAGCCGTTAATCCTACCAGCATAGCATCGAAATAATCGAATATTGCCTTATACTTCTTGAAAATGCTGCGATGGCTTTCATCAACG